>DAHVOH010000029.1 GCA_027318915.1 Clostridiales bacterium | reverse complement strand
GGTGAGAGGTCCATCTCCGCGGGCGGCGGGGATCCCACCAGGTCATGCAGCACAATGTCGGCGGTGAGGGCCGACAGCAACAGGCCGTTGCGGTAATGTCCGGCCGCCACGGCGAGCCCGTCCAGACCCGGCAGCATGCCGATGACGGGTAAACCGTCGGGCGTCGCCGGCCGCAGGCCCGCCCACGCCCGTTCGAAGCGCAGGTGGAGCAGGTCGGGAGCCAGTCGGCGGGCCCGGTCCATCAGTCGGGCCACACCGTCGAGGGTGACATGGCTCTCAAATCCGGCGCCGTCTTCGGTGGCGCCCACGATGACGAGCCCGTTGGCTTTGGGGGCGACGTAGCCGTCGGCGCTGTAGCGAACGGCGCGAAAGGGACGGGCGGGGGCGCGGGCGGCCAACACCTGGCCGCGCACGGGAAAGACGCCCAGGGACCGCCCGAGCGGTCGCAAAACCTGGTCCACCCACACCCCCGCCGCCAAGACGGTCCAGGTGGCGGAGACGGCGCCGGCGGTCGTGCGCACGCCCTGCACCCGCTCCGGCCCGCCCAAAAAGCCGGTGACCGGCGCGCCCCAGGAAAAGTTGACGCCCCGGGCCGCGGCGGCGCCGGCCAGGGCGCGCACGTAGCGGGGGCCATACACCTGGCCTTCATGTGGCGACCACAGGGCAAACGCGTAGCCCGGCACTTCGGCGTCGGCCAGCGCCACGGCGGGGTCGTAGCGCTGACGCCATGCGAGGGAAGCCCGCAGGCGGTCGGCCTCTTCGGGCGCCACCAGCCGTGAGATGCCGTCGGCCGCATACTCGGGATTCAGGGGCTGGTCGGCTCGCAGATCGTCGATCCAGGTGGGGAACCGTTGCAAGCCGGCCCAGAGCAGCGCGGTGAAGGGGCCGTCTTCCATCGATTCGGCCAGGGGTCCGAGAATCCCGGCGGCCGCGCGCGACGACTGTCCGCCGAGGTCCCCGGCGTCCAGCACGGTAACGTCCAGGCCCAAGCGCGCCGCCTGCCACGCCAGAGACAGGCCGATCACGCCACTTCCCACCACCGCCAGATCAGGCATCTGCCTCACCGGTCCTTGCAGGTTTCTCGACCGCCATAACTCACCATACCCCAAGCCCGGACGGTCGGCGAGTCGGGGACAGTGCGGGCGCACCGTGCCCGCCGCGAGCGTTTGGACGCCGAGCAGGAGTTCCCGGGGCGCGCTGCGAATTCTTCGACCCGCGAGTCATGTCGGCGGGGGAGGCGAGCGGCGGTGGATGTGCATGTGGGTGTGGAGGTGGACCAGCGCGGCCAGGCCATGGCGTGGGTGGCCGAACTGCCGGGGTGCTACGCCCGTGGTCGCACCGCGCAGGAGGCTCTTGGCAAGATTCCGCTCGCGGTGGATGAGTTCTGCGTGTGGCTGGCGGCGCACGGCGAGGAGCTGGAGCCGCCGGGGGCCGTCCGGGTGACGGCGGTGGAGCGGGTGAGGGTGGAGAGCGATTTGGGTCAGGGCCTCAGCACCGGGCTCTTTTCGTTCGACGAAAAGCCGGTGCGGCCGGGGGTGCCCGGATTGGCGCTTCGGGCCGCCCACTACGCCCGCGCCGACCTGATGGCGCTGCTGCCCGGCTTGGCCCGGCAAACCGCCGAGGAGGGCGTGGAGGGAGCCCGCCGAACCTTGCCGCAGACGTTGGACCACTTGGTGCTGACCGATGTCTGGTACGCCATCCGGTTGCTGCCGCCGGGCGCCATCGAGGAGCGCGCCTATCTGCTGGGGGCGATTCGAGACGCGTGCCTGCCGGCCTTGGCGGCCTGGGCCGACGAGGACGACCCGGCGCCGGTTCACGTCTACACCGCGGCCCCGATCGAGGAGTCGGGCCCCGAGGAGGCCTGGACCGGCTACAAGGTGCTGCGCCGCTATGTGTGGCACGACCGCGTGCACTACCGGAGCCTCGCCCGCCGGATGCCGCCCCGGCCCTGACTGGACGGCGGTCAGTCGGCGCCGGGGTCGGGGTGTTCGGGTCCCAGGGCCACGGGACGGCTGGGGTCGCTGATCCAATCGCTCCAGCTTCCCGCGTAGAGGCGGGGCTCCAACCCGGCGATGGTCATGGCCACGAGGTTCACGCACGCCGTCACTCCGGATCCGCAGTAGACCACCGGATCGCGGCCGCGGAGGTCGGCGAACCGGGCTTTTAGGGTCTCTCGGGGACGAAAGTGGCCGCGGGCATCCTGGATGCGGAGCCATTCGCGGTTGACCGCTCCGGGGATGTGTCCGGCGCGGCGGTCCAGGGGCTCCACATCGCCCCGGTAGCGTTCGGGGGCCCGGCTGTCCACCAGCATGCGGTCGCGGGCGGCCGCCTCCACTTGGCCGTGATCGTCAACCAGCATGGCGGTGCGCAAGTGGACGGGAAACACCTGGGGGGCGAGCCGGGGGATGTCCGCGGTGAGCGGAGCCCCGAGATCGAGCCAGCTTTGCAGGCCGCCATCCAGAATCTGGACCCGGTCATGGCCCAGGTAGCGGAGCAGCCACCACAGGCGGGCGGCAAACTCGCTGTGCAGGGTATCGTAGGCCACGACCCAGCTGTCCGCGCCGATGCCGAGCGATCCGAGCCGGGCGGCGAGGCGGTCCGGATCCGGCAGCGGGTGGCGGCCGCCGCGCGGGCCGACGGGACCGGACAGGTCGGTCTCCAGATTCAAGTACACCGCGCCCGGAATGTGCCCGCGGGCATACTCGTGAGCCCCGGCCTCCTTGTCCTGGAGGCTGAATCGGCAATCCACCACGCGCAGGTCGGGGTCGGAGAGCGCGGCGCGGAGGCTGGCGGCGTCAATAAGGGGATGCTCGACCGAAGGCATCGGCAGTCTCCTTTCTCTGAGCGGGCGCCTGTGCGGCGCCGAACGGGGATCGGCCTCCATTTTACCGCTTTGCGCCGCCTGTTTGCGCCTCGGGCGGAGAGGGCGCTGTCGGCGGGCACGCATACCCGGTTCCGATCGGGCCAGACTAGCACGAAAACGAGCGGGGCCGCGCCGGTGGGCTCGAGCCGCGGCGGGAGGAGGGCGGTGACCACGCTGGGGTGGCGCGGAGCGACGAGCGGGGAGCGAGACCACCGCGGGTCTCTCGGCGGCGCCCGGCGGCCGGGCGACGGGACCGGACTTCCCATCGCGGCCGGCTTTGCCGCCTGGGGCAGCTGGATCGCGTGCCCGTGGGCCCCCGACGCGGAGCCGGTGGGCGGCGTGTCGGGGACCATCGCGGGGCTGATGGTTAACGGCGCGTTGGCGGCGTGGGCCATGCACCTGACCGACCCTGGATTGCCCGCGCGGGGCCTCGCCGCGGTCGCCCTGGGTCCCCTCGCCCTCACGTGGGCGGGGGCGCGGCTCTTGACCTGGGTGGCCGGCGAACTGGGGGGCCGCCCGGATCCGTCGCGGATCGGGGCCATGCTGGCCGCCAATTCCGCCGCCGGGGTGCTGGGTCTGTTTGCGGCGGCGGCGCGACTTTGGCCGGCGGTGCCGGCGCTCGCGCTGCTCAGTCTTCTCGGAACGGTGGCGGGAGTGGCCCGGGTGGCCGGCGTCTCGACCAGGCGGGCGGCGGCCATCGTGTATCTGAGCCTGCAGACCGGTGGGCTGGCTGTGGTCGTCCTGGCCGCGGCCGCCCTGGTGTTGACCGGCCGCGGTTGACCCGGAAGCCGCCTTTGTCCGCACCGCGCGAAGCCCCACGGTCTCCGGCGCCGGGACCACCGCCGAACCGCCCGGCCCGTCTTGGCATCGCCGACGCCCGGTCGAGAGCTCCGGCCGCAAGCCGCGGGCGGATCCCCGGGACGCTCGAAGAGACGGACGCCGGCCATCTCAGGACGAAGGCGGCTCCGAGCCGGTTCGTCCCCGCCGGGCCGCGCGCTTCGGACCGCGGCGGCCCGGCCTTCCTGCCTTCACCGCGCTCCCCTGGCGACAGCATCGCTCCCGACGGCGTTTGGATCCGCGACGGGACCCGGTCTTCGCCCCCAGGCCGCCGATGGCGGAAAATCCGAGCCCACGGTAAGATATTGGGGGTGATGTCGCTGAGTTTCCTGTTTCAACCGTACCGCATCAAAGATTTGACGCTCAGGAACCGGATCGTGATGTCGCCCATGTGCCAGTACTCGGTGTGGGCGGAGGACGGGCGGCTCAACGACTGGCATTTCGTGCACTATGTCAGTCGCGCCGTGGGGGGCACCGGTCTCATTCTGGTGGAAATGACGGATGTGGCGCCGGAGGGACGCATTTCCGCGCGAGACTCCGGCATCTGGAGCGACGCCCACATTGAACCGCTGGCCCGCATCGCCGACGCGGTGCATGGCCACCAGGCCCGGTTTGGGGTCCAGATTGCGCACGCCGGGCGCAAGGCGCAGGAGCCCAGCTGGGATGTGGTGGCGCCGTCGGCCATCCGATTTTCGGAAAGCCTGCCCGAGCCGCGCGCCTTGTCGACCGAGGAGTGCCAGAGCCTGGTGGACCGCTTTGCCGACGGGGCCCGCCGGGCGGTGGCGGCCGGCGCCGACGTGATTGAGCTGCACGGGGCCCATGGCTACCTGCTCAACCAGTTCATGTCGCCGGGCAGCAATCACCGCCGCGATCGCTACGGGGACCCGGCGCGCTTTGTGACCGAAGTGGTGCAGGCGGTCAAAGCGGTGATGCCGGGCGGCATGCCCCTGTTCATGCGGGTGTCGGCCGTGGAATACAGCGACGAGGGCTACACGCTCGACCAGCTGGTGGCTCTCTGCGCGGCGTTCCACCGGGCCGGTGTGACTTGTTCGACGTCTCGTCCGGCTCCAATTATCCGACCGGGCCGACCGCGACCTACCCCGGATATCAGGTGCCCTACGCCGCCCGCATCCGGCGGGACGTGGGGGTGCCGGTGATGGCGGTGGGGCGGCTGGAGGATCCGCTGGTGGCCGAAGCGGTGGTGGGCGACGAGAGGGCCGATCTGGTGGCGGTGGGCCGCGGGCATTTGCAGAATCCCTACTGGGCCAATGCGGCCGCGCTGGCCCTGCACGAGCCGATTCAAGTGCCTTGGGAATATTACCGGGCGTTTCCGGACGCGCCGCGCCCGCAATAGGGCGCGGCCGGGATGCTCGGGACGGAGGAGGAGGAGCATGGACGTGGACCGCGAGGCCCTGCGCCGTCGACTGACGCCCCTGCAGTTTGAAGTCACCCAGCATGCGGCCACCGAGCCGCCTTTTCACAATGCGTTTTGGGACAATGAGCAAGACGGCATCTACGTGGACATTGTCTCCGGGGTGCCGCTGTTTTCGTCCACCGACAAGTACGACGCCGGCTGCGGCTGGCCAAGCTTCACGCGACCGTTGGACCCGGCCCGGATTGCGGAGCGGACCGACCGGAGCCATGGGATGCTGCGCACCGAGGTGCGCTCGGAAGGCGCGGACTCCCATCTCGGCCACGTGTTCAACGACGGTCCGCGCGAAACCGGGGGCCTTCGCTACTGCATCAACTCGGCCGCGCTGCGCTTCATTCCCAAGGAGGACTTGGAGAAAGAGGGATACGGCGAATACCTCCGCCTCTTTGCGCGCTGACGGCAGCCCGTCAGGCGCCGCGCGGACCGCGGTGCCGGGGATACCAATGGACGCGTGCGGGAGCGGGACCCCGTAGGGGCGGGACCCGGAGCGGGTCGCCGGCGCCGTCGATGAGCAGGCGGCCGGCCGCGAGCGGCAGAATCCGGGTGACGGTCATGCCGGCCTGCCGCATCTCCGCGAGCAGGGCGTGGACCGAGCCGGCCGACTGCACGGGCCCCACCACGGCGGTGAAGCGACTGGGCGCCGGATGGGCCGGCGCGGGCTCGCGCCGCAGCAGCCAAAAGCGCGTGCGGTTGTCGGCGATGGCCGTCACCCGATGCGCCACCACCTCGAGGCCATAGAGTTGAGCGGCGTCCGGACTGCAGAGCGCCGCCAGGTCGGGCCGCCGCCGGGCGGCCACCTCACGGGCCGCGTCGCTGGTGCTGTCGCGCGCCTCGGCGCGCATGCCGTGAGCGGCGAGATACGGGGCGCATTGCGCGAGCGCCTGCGGGTGCGACAGGACGTGGCGGACGCTGTGCCAGGAAGTCCCCGGACAGGCGGCCAGCACGTGTCGAATGGGCAGCCAGACATCGGCGCCCACGCACAGACCATGATCGGCCAACAACTCGGCCGCACCGGCCACCGGACCCCCGTAGCGGTTTTCCACCGGCAGCACGGCCGCTGCGGCGCCGCCGGCCAGCACCGCCGCCACCGCCGCGGCCGGCGTGGGTTCGCCCCGCGCCTCGGCGCCGGGCAGCAGGCAGCACGCCGCCCGATGGGCATAGGCGCCGGGATGTCCGAGATAGGCGACGCGGGTCACGTGCGGCGTGGCGATCGCTCACTTTCCACGGAAGTTCGGTTGGGGTCATGATGCGGGATGCGGGCCGGCAAGACAAGTTGGGGGACGGGCGGGGAGGCTCGGCGCATAGGATTCCTGAGGAGTCGGGTGGCTGTGGTAATGTGTGTGGGGAGGTGCGTGGACGTGACCCTGGGCGAGGGATTTGCGCCTCCCGACGGCCTGGCGGATTTTGTTGACTGGCTGCCTCGCCACCACGACGCCACACTGGCCATGCGGCCGGATGTGATGATCCTGGCGGCTCGCTACGGCGACGGTCACATGCGGGCCGCCAAGGCCCTGGCGCTGCACTTGCTCTGGCATTATCCCGAGATTCGGGTCGGACTCCTGGACTATTACGCGTTTGTCAGCCCCCGCCTCGACTACACGATTCGCTGGGCCTATTTGAGTTCGGTTCAGAAGGCGCCGTGGCTCTGGCGCTGGTTTTATCTGTCCACGCAGCACATCGACCCCGAATCCACGACCCAGGCCCTGCTCAATCGGGTGGGCATCCAGCGCTTCTTCGACGCCGTCGCTCCCCATCCCCCCAAGGTGATCATCTCCACCTATCCCACCGCGGCGGGCGTGGTGGCCACGTTGAAGCGGCGCGGCCGCCTCAACCTGGACAACTTCGTGGTGATGACGGACTACAGCGTCCACTCCCAATGGATCCACCGCGGGGTGGACCGTTATTTCGTGGGCTGCCAGGACATGGTGGAAGAGATGCGGGGACGCGGCATCGATTCGCGGCACGTGGAGGTGACGGGCATTCCGGTCGACGGCCGTTTTCAGATGCCGGTGGATCGCGGCCGGGTGCTGGCGTCGCTGGGCCTGCCCGATCAGCCGACGGTGCTGTGCATGGGCGGGTCGTATCTGTCGCAAAGCAAGTTCGTGCGGGTGCTGGAGGAACTGGGACGCATTCCCTTGCCCCACAATCTGATCATCGGCGCCGGCCGCGAGCCGGCACGGCTCCGCGCGGCACGGGAGATGGCCCGTCAGACCCGCTATCCCACCGTGGCGCTCGGCTATGTGGACAATGTCCACGAGCTCATGGGAGCCTCGGACTTGATGGTCACCAAGGCGGGTGGACTCACGGTGACGGAAGCGCTGTGCCGGGGATTGCCGGTGATCGTGTATCGCCAGATACCGGGTCAGGAAGACGCCAACGCACAGTTTCTGGTGCGGCACGGCGCGGGCGTGATTGCCCACAATCCCAAAGGCGTGTCGGCGCTGGTGGCGGACCTGCTGCGCCACCCGGCGCGACTGCGGCGCATGGCCCGTCAGGCTCATGACCTGGGACGGCCGCTGGCGGCCTCGGCCGTGGCGGAGCGGGTCGCCGAGGCCCTGGAGAGGCCCCGGGTGCATGCGCCTGCTTAAACGGTGGTTCCCGTTCGACATCAATCCGACCCAATGGGCTCTCATCGGAGTCCTGGCGGCGGCGGAGTTCGCGCGCACGGCTCTGGTGGTGGCCCTGTTGCCGGCCTATGTCACCGGTCCGCTGGGCGAGAGCCTGAGCCTGGCCGGCCTGGCCATCTCGGTTCACTATGCCCTGGACACCATCTTCCGCAGTCCGGCCGGGTGGGCGGTGGACCGGTTCGGACCCAAACGCACGCTGATGGTCGGCGTGGCCATCGAAGTGATCGCGCTGTTTTTGGCGATGCACGCGCACCGGCCGGTGTGGCTCATCATTTTCCTGGCCCTGATGGGCGTGGGCACGGCCACCCACTGGCCGTCCGTGGTCACCGGCACCAACCGGCTGACGCCGCAGGCCTTTCGCGGCACGATGATGGGGGCCGTGTTCGCGGGCTGGCTCATCGGGTCCGGGCTGGGCCCCGTCAGCATCAACTTCGTCATCGGCAGCCTGGGCAGCGACCGGCTGGCTTTTGACATTTTGATTTGGGCCGACATTCTCGCCTTCGTCCTGGTGCTGCTGCTGCGCGGGCCGCGTCTGCGCGAACTGGCCCAGCACGCGCGCCACCATCTGGCCGTGACGGGCTGGAGTGTCATCTGGCCGCTGCGCGCCGTGCTGCCGGGCATGTTTGTGCAGACCATGGTGCTGGGCCTGCTGATGCCGGTGTTGCAGCCGCTCACCCATCGCGTGCTGCACCTCTCACAGTGGGAGTTTGCGGCGCTGCTGCTGGGAGCGGGGGCGCTGACCGTGATTCTTCTGGTCCCGATGGGGCGGGTGGCGGACCACATGGGCCTTAAGATTCCCTTGTCGGGCGGGTTCTGGCTGGCGGCCTGCTCGCTGGTGGGTCTGTCCCTGCTGCGCAGCTTCTGGCCGCTGGTGGGGGTGGGGGGTCTCTTGGGCCTGTCGTACGCCCTCATTTTGCCGGCCTGGAACGCGTTTTTGGCGCGGATGATTCCGGCCCAGCAGGAGGGACTGCTCTGGGGCGTGTTCATGACCGTGGAGGGGCTGGGGATGACGGTGGGGCCGGTGGTGGGCGCGCGGCTGTTTGAGATGTCGGTCGTCGCGCCGTTCTGGCTGGCGGCGGCTATTCTATTGGTGATGGGCGGGTTTTACTGGTTCTATCCGGCGGCCCACGCGCGCCCGGCGTAACGCCGCGGGAGGGAGGGGCGGCCGATGTGGGTGTGGGTGCTGGCAGCGGCGGCCGCGTTGGCGGTATTCTACCTGGTGCCTGACCTGCTGGCGCATCTCCTGCAGGTGGGGGGCTTCGCCGCCGACAGCCGCGAGCCGCGCGTCGCCTTGACGTTCGACGACGGGCCCGGTCCCGACACGGCGGCCATCCTCGATATCCTGAAAGCCGGCGGCGCGCGGGCCACCTTCTTTGTCCTCGGGGAGATGGCGCAGCGCTATCCGGAGCTGGTGCGGCGGATGGTGGACGAGGGCCACGACGTGGGCCTCCACGGATGGACGCACCGTTCCAGCTGGACGTTGACCCCGTGGGGGTCCTGGCGGCAGCTGACTCGCGGCCGCGCCATCGTGCAAAGCCTCACCGGTCGTGCTCCCCGATGGTACCGACCGCCGTGGGGCCAGCACAACCTGGTCACCTGGCTGGCTCCCGCCCGGCTTGGCATGCGGCGGGCTCTCTGGAGCGTCGCCCCGGACGATTGGCGGCCGGATCGGAGCGCGGCCGCCATCGCCGAGCATGTGCTGCGCCATGCGCTGCCGGGGGCCGTGGTGGTGCTGCATGACGGCGGGGGCGATCGCGGGCGCACGGCGGCGGCTCTGCCGAGGATTTTGGAAGGACTCCGGGTTCTGGCGCTGGAACCGGTCAGCCTCAGCGCCATGCAAGAAGAGCGGTCCTGGATTCACCGCCTCTGGTTTTGGCGGGAGGAACTGTTCACGCGCCAAGGCGGCATCGACACCCTGCCCGCGTCGGATGGGGGCCCGCCGGTGCTGCGAGTGGGGCTGGCGCGCTATTCGGGCCCGGAGCTGCGCACCGCCGACGGACGGGTGATCCCGCCCGGCGTCCCGCTCGCCGAGCTGCATCTATACAACGTCACGGTGGGCATGGACAGTGAGACGCCGGCGCGCATCGTCCATGCCTTTCAGCGGGTCCACCGGGCCATGGGCGATGCGGCCCGCTTCATCCGTCAGGACCCGCGCTATCGTGCCTGCCGCCTGGTGGGCGGCCTCACCGTGCTGGATGCCGGGGCCGCCATCGCCCGCATGGGCTTCAACCGCACGCCGGCCCGGGGCCCGCGCATGTGGGGGATGCGGCTCTACTTAGTGTTTCTGATGGCCATCTTCCACCGCCAGGGGTTTCGCGTGTTCCGGCGCCTGCCGCGGCTGAAGCCGGTCTGGGTCTGGATGGAAGTGGAACCGTTCCTGGAGCGGTTTGACCCGCCCGATCGGCCGCACGTGCGGAGTCGGCGCCGGACCGATGCGTCCGGCGAGAGTGCGGCGGCCCATGCTACCATGTCATCAGAGAACACCGACGCGGGCTCGGGGCCCGCATGAGGGCGAGGGGCCTCGCAGGAAGAGGGGAGCCACGTGGAGATTCAGAACCAGGTGACCATTGAAGCGCCGGTCCCCGTCGTGTATCGGGTGCTGACGGATCCCGATTATCTGCAAAAGACCATGCCGGGCTTGAAGTCGCTGACGCCGACGGAAGCCGGACACTACCAGGCGGTGCTGGAAATTGGGGTGGCGGCGGTGCGTGGCCGCTACCAGGGCACGATGGGCATTGTGGATCAGGACCCGCCCCATGCCTATCGCCTGGTGATGGAGGGAAAGGGTCCCGGCACCTTTGTGAAATTATCGATGGGAGTCAACCTGCGCGAGGTGGAGGGCGACCACACGCATGTCGACTACAAGGGCGACGCGCAGGTGGGCGGAACCTTGGCGGGCGTGGGCCAGCGCATGCTGTCGGGTGTCGCCGGCATGATTCTGGGGCAGTTTTTCCAGGCCGTGGGCCGCGAGGCGATGCGGCTCAACGCCGCGTCGTAAGGGGGTGGGCGCGTGCGTTCCCATCTGAGTGAAGCGCGGGAAGCCTGGGCCGAAGTGCGGGCGGCTTATGCCCGCGGCCGCACCGCCGTGCTGTGCGAGGTGGTGGCGGTGGAAGGCTCCGCGTATCGCCGTCCGGGCGCGCTCATGATGATGGCGTCGGACGGCCACATGTGGGGGACCGTGTCGGGCGGCTGTCTCGAGGGCGACTTGTTCGTGCGGGCCGAACCGGTCATGGCCGGGGGGCCGGGCATCGTGGTCGACTACGATCTGGCCGAGGATGACATGTGGACACTGGGCATCGGGTGCAAGGGCCGCATCAAAGTCTGGGTTCGCCAGGTGCGCCCCGACGCGGAGGCGGGCCGCCTGCTGGAGCGGCAGCTCGGGGCCGGCGGGGTGCTGGCGGTGCGGTTGCCGGACGGGCCCCCGGTGGTGTGGACGCCCGAAGACGCCTGGCCCGCGGATCCGGCGCTGGCGCGGCGCATGGAGCAGGCCTGGGCGGGAGCCGAGCCGGCTTTGGTGGACGGGATGTACGTGCGGGCGTGGCGGCCTCCCGACCGGCTGGTGATTGTGGGAGCCGGTCACGACGCGGAGCCGGTCGCCCAGTTGGCGCGCGAGGCGGGTTTTGAGGTGGCGGTTTTGGACCCGCGGCCCGCGTTCAATCAGGACCGGAGGTTTCCGGGCGTGGCCCACTGGCTGCTGGAGCCGGAGGACCTTGGCGGCGAGGGGTCCCCGGACGTCCGCGGCGCTTACTGGGTGGTCATGAACCATCACAAGGACCGGGATCGACGCACGCTGCGCGCCATCGAACGGCTGGAGCCGCGCTGGGTGGGGGCGCTCGGCCCCTGGCGGCGGACGGCCGAGCTGCTGGAGGACGCCGATCCCGCCTTTGCCGCCCGGGTGCATGGACCCTTGGGACTGGACATCGGCGGTGACACGCCGTTTGAAGTGGCCATCAGCATCGTGGCCCAGCTGATGGCGGAGAGCCGGGGCCGGTCCGGGGGCAGTCTCAACCGGAAGCCGGTGCTGCATGGCTGATTACCAGGCGCTGGTGCTGGCGGCCGGCCTGTCTCGGCGCATGGGCCGGCCGAAGCTGGCGCGCGAATGGGAAGGACGGCCGGTGCTGGCGTGGACGGTCGAGCGGATCCGCCGGCTCCTGCCGGACGTGGGGCTGGTGGTGGTGGCGCCGCCCTCCGGACCGGTTCTGGAGCTGGCCCGGACCCTGCCGGTGCGGACCGTCATCAACCCGACCCCGGAAGCGGGCGTGGGCCGATCGCTGGCCGTCGGCCTGGGGGCGCTCGAGGCCGCCGCGGCGCTGGTGTTTCTGGGCGACGAGCCGGACGTGTCGGCGGCGGGCGTGGCCCGGGTGCTGGAAGTCTCGGCGGCGCCGGACTTGGATGTGGTGCTGCCGCGCTATCGCGGGGTGCCCGGCCATCCGGTGTACGTGTCCCGGGCGCTGTGGCCAGAACTCCTGCAGCTGACCGGAGACCGGGGCGTGCGGGCGGTGTTGGATGCCTGGCCGCCCGGCCGCTGGCGGGACGTGGACGTGGACGACGATGCCGTGGCCGACCTCGACACCGAGGCGGACTGGGCGGCATGGACACAGAGGAGACGCAGAGCGGGGGCGGAAGAGCATGGAGACGCGTGACGGCTTGGGCGGCGGCGAGGTGGTGTACCGGCCGGCGCCGGGCATGATTCGGCAGGCCAATCTCACCCGGTTCATGGCGGCCTGGGACATTGACGGCCTGCAGGCGCTCCGGGATCGGGCGGCCGCCGATCCGGCCTGGTTTTGGGACGCCGTGGTGAAGGATCTGGGCTGGCACTTCGACGTGCCGTACGACACGGTGCTGGACACGAGCGACGGCATCGAATTTGCCCGCTGGTTCAGCGGCGGCACGACCAATCTGGCCAGCACCTGCGTGGACCAGCATGCGCACGGCCCGCTTCGCAACCAGCTGGCCCTCATCTGGGAGGGTGAGGACGGCGCCGTGGTCAAACTGACCTACCGGGAGCTGTACCAGGAGGCCAACGCCATGGCCCACGCCTTGGCCGGGCTCGGCGTCGGCGAGGGCGACGTCGTGGGGCTGTATCTGCCCATGGTGCCGGAGGCGGTCGTGGCCACGTATGCGGTGGCCAAGCTGGGCGCCCTCTACGTGCCCATGTTCTCCGGCTACGGGGCGCAGGCGGTGGCCACGCGCCTCAACGACTCCGGCGCCACGGTCCTCATCTGTGCCGACGGCTTCTGGCGGCGGGGTCGTCCGGTGGCCATGAAGGCCGTGGCCGACGAGGCGCTGGCCGAGGCGCCGGGCGTGCGCCACACGGTGGTGGTGCGGCGCCTGGGCACGCCGGTGCCGTTCGCGGCGGAGCGCGACCACTGGTGGCACGAGCTGCGGGCCCGGGCGGCGACCGTGCCGCTCACGCGGTCGGTGCCGAGCGAGCACCCTTTTCTCATCATCTACACGTCGGGCACGTCCGGCCGCCCCAAGGGCGCCGTCCATGTCCACACGGGATTTCCGCTCAAGGCGGCGCAGGACTTGGTCCATGCCTTCGACCTGAAAGCCGAGGACGTGCTGTTTTGGCTGACCGACATGGGCTGGATGATGGGGCCGTGGGCGGTTCTGGGCGGCATGGCCGCGGGCGCCACGGTCCTGATTTACGAGGGGAGCCTCGATTATCCGGCGCCCGATCGCCTGTGGGATCTGATTGACCGCCACGGCGTGACCGTGTTCGGCATTTCGCCCACCGCCATCCGCTCCCTGATGGCGGCGGACCCGGA
Source organism: Clostridiales bacterium (assembly GCA_027318915.1). Next base: position 24,090 of record DAHVOH010000029.1, on the reverse strand, counting down.
CTATGCGCGCCGCCATGCCCTGGACAGCCTGCGCGTTTTGGGATCGACCGGAGAGCCTTGGAACCCGGACCCCTGGCAATGGTATTTTGAGGAAATCGGGCATCGCCGCTGTCCCATCATCAACTACTCCGGCGGGACGGAGATCTCGGGCGGCATTCTCTCCGGCTTCGCCATCGAGCCGGTCAAGTCGTGCGCCTTTTCCGGCCCGGTGCCGGGCATGGTGGCGGACGTGGTGGATGAGGCCGGCCGCTCGGTGCCGGCCGGCACCGTCGGGGAATTGGTGCTGAAAGCGCCCTGGCCGGGCATGACGCGCGGATTCTGGCGGGACCGGGAGCGCTATCTGGACACCTACTGGCGGCGCTGGCCCGGCGTGTGGGCGCACGGCGACTGGGTGGTGCGCGATGCCGACGGATTCTGGTACATTCTGGGCCGCAGCGACGACACCATCAAAGTGGCGGGCAAGCGCCTGGGACCGGCCGAGGCGGAGTCGGCGGCGGTGGCGCACCCGGGCGTGCGCGAAGCGGCCGCCATCGGCGTGCCCCATCCGGTCAAAGGGGAAGTCCTGATTGTCTTGGCGGTGCCCCTCGACCCGGTCGTTGGCCCCGAAGCGGAGACACTGGCCGGCGCCGTCCAGGACCTGGTGGCCCAGGCGCTGGGCAAGGCGCTTCGGCCCGAGCGCGTGGTGCTGGTGCCGGATCTGCCCAAAACGCGCAACGGCAAGATTGTCCGCCGGGCCGTGCGCACGGCGTACCTGGGGCTGGACGCCGGGGACCTGTCGGCGGTGGAAAACCTGGACGCGTTGGAGCCCATCGCCGCCGCCGGCCGGGCGCGCTCGTAGACGCGCGGCCGGTCTTAGAGGAGGGCGGGCGTGGACGACCGGGAGATGCCGCTGGTCGAGCACCTGGAGGAACTCCGCAGCCGCCTGTTCAAGATGCTGGGGGCGCTGGCCGGCGGCTTTGTCGTGGGCTACATCGTGGCGCGGCCGGTGTTGCGCTACATCCTCCAGATCACCGACATCCACCACGTCATCGTGGTGGATGTGGCGGAAGCGTTCTTTGCCGTGCTGAAAATCGCGTTTGTGGTGGGACTGGTGGTGGCCTCGCCGGTGATTTTCTATCAGGTGGCGGCGTTTGTCGTCCCGGGCCTGCTGCCGCGCGAACGGCGGCTTTTGGGCGTGGTGCTGGCGCCCGGCCTGCTGCTGTTTTTGGCCGGCATGGCGGCGGGATTCTATTGGGTGGTGCCGCCGGTGCTGCGCATCATGTTGTCGTTCGCGGGCCCCGGCATTACCCCGGACCTGCGCCTGGCCAGCCTGGTCGCGTTTGTGATCGGCTTGACCGTGCCGCTGGGATTCGTGGCGGAGATGCCGCTGGTGGCGGGCGTGCTGGCCAACCTGGGCATTTTGAGCCCGCAGTGGTTTGCGCGCCAGCGCCGCTACGCCCTGTTGCTGGCCTTTGTGGTGGCGGCCATCATCACGCCGCCCAACACCGCGCTGGCCATGGTGGCGGTGGGGCTCGCGGTCTACGCCATCTACGAAATCTCCGCCGTGGTGGTGCGATTGGCCTGGCGGCCGCCGGACCGCGGCTTTCCGGATGAGGAGGAAGGGCCCGGCGCCGGCGGGGCATAGCCACAAGCGCCGGCGGGCCCGCGACTTGTGAAATGCGGGGCAGCCGCCTACACTCCGGGGCGAGAGAGGGGAGGAGCGGGACATGGGCGTCGAGCGCCTCTTGTTCACATTGACGGTCGCGTTCGCCTTCTTGTGGTTCGGGCTGAACGTCGACGCCAAGTTCGGACTGGTGACGCTGGGCCGTCCGCTGGTGCGCTGGGACCATCCCGCCGAGCGCTGGCGGGGATTTGCGGTGTACGTGCTGGGACAGAAGCGCCTCTTCAAGGACCGCGCGCCGGGCTTCATGCACTTCTTCATTTTTTGGGGATTCGTCTTCCTCACCGTCATCAGCATCGATTTTCTCATCCGCGGCATTTTCCCCGGCACGTTGAACTTCACCGGTCCGGTGGCCAGTGTGCTGGCCACTCTGTCGGACCTGTTCACGGTGCTGGTGCTGACCGCCATTGCCATGGCGGCCATCCGCCGGTGGGTCGTCCGGGTGCGCCGCTTGGAGCGGAATCTGGACGCGGCGGTGGTGCTGAGCCTGATTGCCATCGTGGTGCTGGCGGACTTCGGCATCGAAAGCTTCACCCTGGCACTGGCGCCCCACGCCTTCTACGCGCCGCTCGGCGGGCTGATGGCCGACTGGCTGCGCCCCATGGGCGCCGCCGCCGTGCACGCGGGGCTCACGGTGGTCACCTGGGTGAAATTGGTGGACCTGATGGGGTTTTTGGTGTTTCTGCCCTATTCCAAGCACTTTCACATGGTGGCGGCGCCGGTCAACGTGTGGCTCAGAAACCTGGAGCCGCCGGGCCGTCTGCCGCCGCTGGATTTTGAGGACGAGACCCAGGAAAGTTTTGGCGCCGGCCAGGTCAACGACCTCACCTGGCACGACCTGCTGGACGCGTATGCCTGCGTCCAGTGCGGTCGGTGCACCGCGCAGTGCCCCGCCAATCAGACCGGCAAATCGCTCTCGCCCAAGGACATCATTGTCCAGATTCGCCACCAGCTGGAGGCGGTGGGACCCATCCTGGAAAAGCCCGCCGCCGCCCGCACGGCGGCCGAGGCAGCGGCGCTCGAGGTGCCGTTGGCCGGCGGCGTGGTGGCCGAAGACGACCTCTGGGCCTGCACCACCTGCGGCGCCTGCGTGGAAGCGTGTCCCGTGTTTGACGAGCACGTGGTCAAGATTGTCGGCATGCGGCGGCATCTGGTCCTCACCCAGGGGGAGATGCCGGTCGAGGCGCAGGGCTTTTTCCGCAACCTGGAAAATGCGGCCAATCCCTGGGGTCTGCCCGATGACCGGCGGGCGAGCTTTGCCCGGGAGATGGGCGTGAAGGATTTGGCCGCTGGCGAGACGGCCGAAGTGCTGTACTGGATGGGGTGCATGGCCGCTTACGATGACCGCGCCCGCAAGGTGGCGCAGGCGACGCTGGCCTTGCTCCGGGAGGCCGGTGTGGATGTGGGCGTGCTGGGGGCGCGGGAGAAGTGCACCGGCGACGCGGCGCGCCGTCTCGGCAACGAGTACGTGTTCCAGAGCCTCGCCCAGGAAAACGTGGCCACCCTGAACGATCTCGGCGTCCGGACCGTCATCACCACCTGCCCGCACTGCTTCAACACCCTGGCCAACGAATACCCCGACTTCGGCGGCCACTATCAGGTGGAGCATCACAGCCAGTACCTGGCCCGCCTGGTGGCCGAGGGACGCCTGAAGCCTCGGAACGCTCTGGACCGGACCGTCACCTATCACGATTCCTGTTACCTCGGCCGCTACAACGGCATTTACGATCAGCCCCGCGACTCGCTGAAGGCGGTGCCCGGCCTGCAGTTGGTGGAAATGCCCCGGTCCCGCCAGCAAAGCTTCTGCTGCGGCGCCGGGGGTGGGCGCATGTGGCTGGAGGAACGGGAGGGGATGCGCATCAATCAAAATCGGTCCCAGGAAGCGCTGGCGACCGGCGCCGACGCGGTGGCCACGGCGTGCCCGTTCTGTCTGACGATGATGCGGGACGGCATTCAGTCGGAGGGTGGCGCCGAGCGGGTCGAGGTCAAAGACTTCGCCGAAGTGCTGGCCGAGTCGATTCTGGGCGTCTGAGGCGAACGCGGCCAGCGGCGGCGGAGGAGCGCTTCGGCCAGCCCGACCGGCGCCCGCAGGGGATCGTCGCGGCGCACGGCCCAATACGTGGAGAGCGACGGGGGCGGCAGAAAGTCCACGTCGAGCGCCAGCAGGCGTCCCTCCATCAATTCCCGCGCCACGGCCAGCCGGGGCAGGAACGCGGCGCCCACGCCTTCCTGCACCAATCGGCGAATGGCGCCCAGTTGGGTGATGCCCATGGTGCGGGGGACGAGGCCCCGATCCTCCAGCGCCTTGGCCACCGCGGGCCAGTACGCCGCGTCCTTTGGCACCATGAGGCGCAGGGACCGCAGCATCACCTCCGCATCGGGCGGGTCGCGATCCCAGTCGGCCCCGTCGGCGGGGACGATGAACTCGACCGAGTCGGCAAAGAGCCACTCACTGCGCACGTAGCCCGGACGGGGCGGGGCGGTCAGCAGGGCGACATCCCACCTCGCCCCCGGATCGCCGGGACCAAGCTCCGCCGGCTTCACCTCCAGATCCAACCCGGGGTCGCTCTCCAAGAGACGGCGGCAAAGCCACGGCACCACCGTTTCGGCGGTCAGCCAGTCGGCGCCGATGGTGAGGTGCCGGCTCGGGACGGCGCCGGCCAGCCGTCGGCGTCCGTCTTCGGCCAGCCGCACCAACCGCTCGGCATAGGGCCGGAATTCGGTCCCGGCGGCGTTGAGGCGGACGCGCCGTCCCCGGCGGTCAAAGAGCCGCAGGCCCAGATCGGTCTCCAGACGCGCCATCTGCTGGGAGACGGCGGCCTGGCTGATGAAGCGGCGTCGCGCCGCCTCCCGGAAGCTTTCGGCCTCGGCGGCGGCGAGAAACGTCTGGACCCACTCCAGATCCATCCACCTGCCTCGCTTTCCTTATCAACAATGCCGATATTGTCGGCACCAGTCTTATCACAGGCCGGCTATCCTGTCGACAGGGGGGTGCGGCGTGACCAACGGGGGAGCCGTGACGGAAGTGCCGGCGGGACTGGAAGGGGTGGTGGTGGCCCATACCGCCATCTCCGACGTGGACGGGACGGCTGGACGCCTGACATACCGCGGACGTGACATCGAGGAGGTGGTGGGCGGGTTTGCCTGGGAGGATCTGGTGCCCTGGCTGGCCGGGGAGCGGGCCACGGCGCTGCACGGACCGGCCGCCCGCGACATTGACGGCCCCATGGCCGCTATGGTCCGCGTCGTGCTGGACGAGGGCCGCGACGTGAACAGTGACGACTGGCAAGACGCCTATGCCTTCATTCGGCGGGTGCCGCCGGCCGTGGCCTCGGCTCTGGTCGGCGCACGGCGCTCCGACGGAGACGAGGACGGCCTGACGATTGCGGGCCGGTACCTGGCCCGCCTGACCGGACGCCGGCCGACGGCGCTGGAAGCGGCCGCGCTCAACGCGTACTGGGTCATGGCGGCCGAGCACAGTCTGAACGCCTCCACCTTCGCGGTCCGTATCGCGGCCAGCACGGGAGCCGGTTTGCCGTTGGCGCTGGCGGCCGGCGTGGCCGTGCTGGCCGGCCCCCTGCACGGCGGGGCGCCCACCGACGTTCTGGACTTGCTGGACGAGGCCCGCCGGCACCCGGACGATTTGGCGGCGTGGATAGATGCCAAGCTGGACCGGAGGGAGCGCCTGCCGGGATTCGGGCATCGCGTGTATCGCGCGTTGGATCCGCGGGCTCGAGCGCTGAAGACGTGGTACGCGCAGCTGGCCCAGGAACGGGAGGCCGTCGCCTTTGCCGCGCGCGTGGAGGAGACCGTGCTGCGGGCGCTGCGGGCGCGGCATCCCGAACGCGTCCTGGCCACCAACGTGGAGTATTACGCGGGCGTGGTGCTGGACGCTCTCGGCATTCCGCGGGTGTGGTGCCCGCCCACCTTCGCCTGCGCCCGTCTGGCCGGTTGGACGGCCCACTATTACGAACAGCGCCGGCAAAACCGGCTCATTCGGCCGCTGGCCCGCTACGACCCGGATCCGGCGCCATAGCCCCCGGGCGGGGCGCGCCGGCCGTCAACCGGCGCATCCTGGCCTCACCGCCGTCGGCGGTGGGGCTTTTTCAAGCCGGTGGCCCTCCGCCGCGCGGGCACGATGCGGTGTATGATTCCCGGTACAAGGGGCGTCGGGCCGGATGGCGGCGCTTTGGCCGGGCGTGCCGGTTTCGGCGTTCGGGGCCGGCCTCGGAAAGCCGTTGGCAAGACGTTGGAAAGACCAAGGAGGGTTGTCCGTGGTCGTCTATCTGACGACGGTGAACGACGACGGCGCGGCGGCGCGACCGGAGCGGGCGTTGCGCTGGGATCTGGCCTGGCCCCTCTTTTTGCCCGAGTGTCCGGGCGACGTGCCGGCCGGCGATCCCAAGGCCGCCCTGGGGCCGCTGCTGGGATGGGCGTGGCAGCGCCTGGGGCGGCTGGCCGGACGCATGCGGCCGGCGCCGGCCGACCCGGTGTGGTTTGTGCTGCCGGCGCTGTCTACGGCCGCGCGGGAGCTGATTGTGCGGGTGGCTTCGTTTTGGGCGGACGAGGTGTATGCGGGGCCGTCTCCGGGAGACGATCCCGGCCCGAATCTCTGGACGCCGCCCCTGGTGCGGCTGGAGGCGCCGTCCGAGCCGGGGGGCTTGGCGGAGCGGACGTCGGAGTCGTGGGAGTCCGGGGGCGAGCGCTACTTTTACCCGCATCTCGGCTACGGGCGGGCGTACATGCGGCTCGAGACCGTTGCGCCCGGCGACGCCTCCGCGCGCCTGCACAGCCATTCCGCCGTGGACGAGTACTACCTGATTGTCGAGGGGCGGGGGACGCTGCGGATGGGATCGCATCGCGTGGCCGTGGGTCCGGGCACTCTGGTGGGCAAACCCGTCGGGCCGGACCTGACCAGCCATGTGGTGGCGGATCAGGGCGAGGCGGTGCGCATTTTGGATATGGAGGTATGGCCCGCGGCCGACTATGGGGCCAAAGACGTGGTGCACTACCCGGACTTTGACGAGGTGCTGCTGCGCGGGCCGGGCTGGAGCGAGGTGCTCTCCACCACCGCCCTGCTCTCGGCCGCCGACTTTCGTCGGCACTATGACGACGGATACCGGCGAGAACCGGGGGGAGCCTGGACGCCGAAGGACATTCCGGGAGCGCCCGCCCGGCGCGGGCCGGACTGATGGTTGCGGCCGGCGCGGCCCGGCGCCGGCCGGGCCGCGGGGCAAGGAGGAGGGGCGGCGTGCGGGAGATTTCCTATGCGTACGGGTGGAACCATTTTGATCGGGATCGGGACCTGGCGGCGGTGTTGCGCAGTGTGTGGCCCGCCTATCCCGACTACGTGGAGGATCTGCGCGCGTTCGGGGCCTGGGCGGGACGCGAGGCCTACGAGGCCGCCTATCACATCGACCATGACGCGCGGCCCGTTCTGGTGACGCATGACCTGGACGGGCGCCGGATTGATCGCGTGCGGCTGGCGCCGACCGAGCGCGACGTCCTGCGCCGCGCGGCCGCCATGAACCGTCCGCCCTATGCGCAGGGAGCGTGGGCGCACCACTTCGCGCTGCTGTATCTGCTCGGGGATCCCGGCCTCGGCTGCGTGGTCACCATCACCGGCCAGACCGTCTATGCCCTGCACAAATACGGGGAGGGAGTTCCCGACCGGGAGGCGCTGGTCGAGGCCCTCCTGGCCGGGGACGCGTTTGGCGCCACGTGGATGACGGAGTCGCAGGGCGGCAGTGATCTGGGCGCCAACCAGACCGTGGCCGTGGAGGTCGGGGGCCGGTGGCGGCTCTCGGGCGACAAGTACTTTGCCAGCGGCGCCGGCCTGACCGACTACGCGCTGGTCACCGCGCGCCCCCGCGGGGCGCCGGCCGGCCCCAAGGGCCTGGCCCTTTTCCTGGTGCCGCGGTTGAACCCGGACGGGGAACTGAACTACCATGTGCGGCGGCTGAAGGACAAGAGCGCCACCCGAGCCGTGCCGTCGGGGGAGGTCGAGCTCGCCGACAGCGCAGGCTATCTCCTGGGCGCCGCCGACCAGGGCATTTACTACACGCTGGAGACCCTCACCGTTTCGCGGCTCGCCAACGCGGCGGCCGCCATGGGCGCGGCTCAGAAGGCCCACCTGGAAGTGTGGGGCCGGGTCGGCCGCCGCGCGAGCTTCGGACGGCTGCTGCAGGAGCATCCCCTCGTGCGCCGCGACCTGACCGATTTGGCCGTGCGCGCCGCCGGCGGCCTCGCGCTCACGTTTTACGCGGTGGATCGGTTCAGCCGGGCCTGGCGGGCCCGGCCGCCCTACGACGCCGCCTACCAGACGGCGCGTCTGTTGACGCATCTCGCCAAGCACCGGACGGCGGAACACGCATCGGCCATGACCGGCCTGGCCATGGAACTGTTTGGCGGTCTCGGCTTCCTGGAGGAGTACGGCGTGGCCCGCTGGCATCGCGAGGCCCTCATCACCCCGATTTGGGAAGGGCCGGCCAACATCCAGGCGCTGGATTTCCTGGAGGTGGTGGAAAAGCGCCATGCCGAAGAGGCGCTCCTGGCCGATCTCGGGCCCGAGTTGGCGGCCCGGGGCGATGCCGAGGCCCGCCTGGCCGCGCGGACGCTGGAGGAGGCGTGGGCGGACCTGAGGGCGGAGACGCGCCCGGCCCGGGAATGGTACGCCAAGGACGTGCTGACCCGCGTGGCGGATGCGGTGCAGGTGGCCCTGCTGTATCGCCTGGCCGAGACGGGGGGCGTCCGCTACGAGAAGCTGGCCCGGCTCTACGCGACGCGCTTCCTGGCCCATGCCGAGTATCCGCTCTGGGCGCGGGAGGACGAAGAGGTGTGGGGATGACGGGTCCGGGCGCCGCCCCGCGCCCGACGCCTCTCCACGCCGGCCGCGAACGGGGGGAGGATCACGCGCCCCGGGGCTCCGGCGCGGCGGGTTCCGGCCGCGTCTCCTGCAGGCGCATGCCGGCGGGATGGCGGCGAAAGCCGAGCCGTTCGTAGAACGGCTCCACGCCCGCCACGCTGTAGAGGGCGATATAGCTGAATCCGCGCTGGCGGAACGGGTCGATGGCGGCGTGGACCAGGCGGCTTCCCACGCCCTGCCCGCGGTAGTCGGGATGCACGATGACATCCCACAGTGTGGCGTAGTAGACGCCGTCGGTAATGACGCGGCAGGTGCCCACCAGCAATTCCTCGTCCCACGCGGTCACGATAAGTTCCGAGCCTTGAATGGCCCGCATGACGGATTCCGGATCGCGTCCCTGGCTGAACGGGACGAGATCCCAAAGCGCCTTCACGGCGTAGGGGGTCAGCGGCGGATCGGTGCGGAGGATGACGGCCATCGGCGACGACACTCCTTTGTGCGGCTCATGCGGCGGGCGCGTCCGCCGACCGGGTGGGACGGCCGCCGTTCTGATTGTGCGCCGCCCGGGCGGCCAAGAAAAGCCTGTCTCGGGGACGGGCGCCGGGTATAATGGGCGCGGAGGTGGCGGGGTGCGGTTTGACGCCGGGCGGCTGATGGGCGGGCTGGCGGCGTTGCTGTTCGGAGTCGTCCTGGTGGTGCAGGCGCGGCTGCAGCACATCGTTCCGCCGCCGACGGAAACCCAGACGCTGCTCACCCAATTGAAGCAGGCGGACCAGCGCCAACAGCAGCTGGCGCGCGAGGTGGCGCGGCTGCAGCAGGATCTGAACGCCCGACTCACCGCGCAGGCGGCCGCGCGGCGTCTGGATCAGGAGTTGATCCAGGCCGAGATGCTGGCCGGCACCGTGGCGGTGCAGGGACCGGGCATCACCATTCAGTGGGGCAACGGATCGGCGCCGCTCGCGTTTCAGATTGAGGATCTGGATCTGCTGCAGATGGTGAACGAGCTTCGGGCAGCCGGCGCGGAGGCCATCGCCATCAATGGTCAGCGCATCACGGCGCAGACCGAGATTCGCAATGCCGCGAACTACATCCTCATCAACAGCACCCAGGAGGCGGCGCCGTTCACCATCCAGGCCATCGGTCCCATCTCCACCATGACGCAGGCCATTGAGCTGCCGGGCGGCCTCCAGCAGGTGTCGGAGGCGGCGGGCCGCACCATGACCATCACGCCGAGCCGGCACCTGGTGCTGCCGGCGGCCCCCTTGAATCCGCCGTCGGGCGTCCGGCCGGCGGGCTGAGCGAGGGGTGCAGGGTTCGGCTGCTTGTGCCATGATGAGAGCAGCTCCGAACTGCCAGCGTGGCGAGAGAGAGGGATCGGAACGTGAGCAAACCTTATGAGGTTCCGGCCGAGGGCCGGGAGATTACCTGGGAACATAACCGGCTGAACGTCCCCGACCATCCGATTATCCCCTTCGTGGAGGGCGACGGGATTGGTCCCGACATTTGGCGGGCGACGGTGCGCACGGTCGACGCGGCGGTGGCCAAGGCCTACGGCGACCGGCGTCGGATTGCCTGGATGGAAGTGCTGGCCGGCGAAAAAGCCTACAACACCACCGGGCAGTGGCTGCCGGCGGAAACATTGGACGCGGCGCGCCGTTACCGCGTGTCCATCAAAGGACCCCTGACCACACCGGTGGGGGGCGGCATCCGCTCGCTCAACGTGAGCCTGCGGCAGGAATTGGACCTGTACGCCTGCGTCCGTCCGGTGCGCTACATCAGCGGGGTGCCGAGCCCGATGCGCGAGCCGGAGAAGGTGGACATGGTGATTTTTCGCGAGAACACCGAGGACGTCTACATCGGGATTGAGTGGCCCGCGGGCTCGCCGGAGGCGGTCCGTCTGGCGCGGTTTGTCAGCGAGGAGCTGCACAAGCCCATCTCCCCGGAGGCGGGCATCGGCATCAAGCCCATGACCCGCTTCGGCTCGCAGCGGCTCATCCGCGCGGCCATCGAGTACGCCCTCAGCCATAAACGCCGGTCGGTGACCATGATGCACAAAGGCAACATCATGAAGTACACCGAAGGCGCCTTCCGGGAGTGGGGCTATGAGCTGGCCCGCGCGGAATACGCCGATCGGGTCGTGACGGAGGAGGACCTCTGGAATCGCTACGACGGCAAGATGCCGGAGGGCCGCATTCTGCTCAAGGACCGCATCGCCGACATCATGTTCCAGCAGGTGCTGCTGCGTCCCGCCGAGTACGACGTCATCGCCACCCCCAATCTGAACGGGGACTATTTGTCCGACGGCCTGGCCGCCCAGGTGGGCGGCGTCGGCATGGCGCCCGGCGCCAACATGTCGGACGGATTGGCCATGTTCGAAGCGACGCACGGAACCGCGCCCAAATATGCCGACCAGGACAAGGTTAACCCCAGCTCGCTCATTCTGTCGTCGGTCATGCTGCTGGAGCACCTGGGCTGGCAGGAGGCCGCGGATGCGCTGTATGGGGCGTTGTCCGCCACCATCCGGGACAAAGTGGTGACGTACGACCTGGCGCGGATGATGGAGGGTGCGCACGAGGTGAAGACGTCGGAATTTGGTACGGCCGTCATCGCGCATCTGGCCTAGCCCGCGGAAAAGAGGAGGAACCGAAGATGTTTCAACGACGGAAGATCACCATCATCGGAGCCGGGGCCACCGGCGCCACCACGGCCCACATCGCCGCTCTGAAGGGCCTGGGCGACATCGTCCTGGTCGACGTGCAGGAGGGCATCCCGCAGGGCAAGGCGCTGGACATCTGGGAGTCAGGGCCGATCGAAGGATTTGACGCCCGCGTGCTGGGCACCAACAGCTATGACGAGACGGCCGGGTCCGATCTCATCGTGGTGACGGCGGGCATGCCGCGCAAGCCGGGCATGAGCCGCGACGACCTCCTGAAGGTCAATGTGGGGATTGTGCAGGACGTGGTGGCCAAGGCGGCGCCTTTGTCGCCCGACGCCGTGGTGATCATTCTGACCAATCCGGCCGACGTCATGACCTACATGGCTCAGAAGGCCTGCGGATTTCCGTATCACCGGGTCCTGGGCCAGGCCGGCATGCTGGACTCGGCGCGATTCCGGACCTTTTTGGCCGAAGCGCTCCAGATTTCGCCCCAGGACGTCAGCGCGTTTGTGATGGGCGGTCACGGCGACGCCATGGTGCCTCTGGTGCGGTACTCCTACGCGGGCGGCATTCCGGTGGAGAAGCTTTTGCCCCGCGAGACGATCGACGCCATCGTGCAGCGGACGCGGGTCGGCGGCGGCGAGATTGTCAACCTGATGAAGCAGAGCGCGTTCTATGCCCCGGGCTCCTCGCTCAACGCCATGATGCAGGCGATTCTCAACAACGAGCGTCGCCTGATTCCCGTCATCGCCTATCTGGACGGCGAGTACGGCGAGCGCGACATTTACGTCGGCGTGCCGGCCATCATCGGCGGCAACGGCGTGGAGAAAGTCGTGGAAGTGGATCTGACCGCCGAGGAGCAAGAAGCGTTCCGGCTGTCCGTGAAGGCGGTGCGGGACCCGCTGTCGCTGGTCAAATAAGTCCCGGTCCAGACCCGGAAAGGAGCGGACGGTTTGAAGCTGTATGAGTATCTGGCCAAGCAGGTGCTGGGCCAGGCTGGGGTTCCTATTCCGCCGGGACAGGTGGTGGACACGCCGGAGCAGGCGCGCGACGCGGTCTCGGCCATCGGCCCCGCGGCGCTCAAGGCGCAGGTGCTGGTGGGAGGTCGGGGCAAGGCGGGCGGCATCAAGTTTGCCGCCACGCCCGACGAGGCGCCGGCGGTGGCGGCGCAGATCCTGGGCATGAATCTCAAGGGCTACATCGTGGAGCGGCTCTACGCCGAGGCCAAGCTGGACATCCAGCGCGAGCTGTATGTGTCGGTGACCACCGACCGCGCCGCCAAGCGGCCCCTGGTCATGGCGTCGGCGCAGGGCGGCGTCGAAATCGAAGACGTGGATGACGCCGCGATTGTGCGCCGCCATGTGGATCCGCGCGTGGGCGTGCTGCCCTACTTCGGCAAAGAGATGGCGTACGATCTGGGCCTCGAGGGCGGCTTGGTGCGAGAATTCGGCTCGCTGGTGGAGAAGCTCTATCAGGTCTATCTCCAATACGACGCCGAACTGGTGGAGATCAACCCGCTGGCCGTGGCCGGCGGGCATCTGATTGCCGCCGACGCCCGGCTCAACATTGACGACAGCGCCATCTACCGCCATCAGGACCTGCCGCGGGTGGACGAGGGCACGCCGACCGAGCTCAAGGTGCGCGATCTGGGGCTGGCGTTTGTGGAGCTGGACGGCGACATCGCCATCATGGCGAACGGAGCCGGCATGGCCATGGCTACCCTGGATGCCATCCAGTACTTCGGCGGCCGGCCGGCCAACTTCCTGGACGCCGGCGGCGGCGCCGCGGTGGAGCCCACCGCCGAAGCCTTGGGGGTGCTGGTTTCCATGCAGCCCAAGGTCATCTTCATCAACATCTTCGGCGGCATCACGCGGTGCGACGATGTGGCCAAAGCCATCCTGCAGGTCAAAGAGACGCGCGGCATTCCCGTTCCGCTGGTGGTGCGGCTGGTGGGCACCAACGAGAAGGAAGGCGTGGCGATGCTGGAGCGGGCCGGAATTCCGGCCCACTCGGAGATGGCCAAGGCGGCCGAACAAGCCGTGCAGCTGGCGGGGGAGGGACGCTAAATGGCCATCATGCTGACCCGGGGTCACCGCATCATCGTGCAGGGCATCACCGGCAATCAGGGACAGTTTCACACGCGGCAGATGAAGGCGTACGGCGGAGCGGTCGTGGGCGGCGTGTCGCCCGGCAAGGCCGGGACCGATGTCGACGGCATCCCCGTGTTCAACACGGTGCGGGATGCGGTGGCCGCCACCGGCGCCGACGCGTCCATCGTCTTCGTTCCGGCACCGTTCGCGAAGGATGCGGCGTTTGAGGCGCTGGAGAACGGCATCCGCCTGTTGGTGCTGATTCCGGAGCACGTGCCGGTGCAGGACAGCATCGCCATCGTGACGCGCGCCCAGGACCTGGGCGCCACCGTCATCGGGCCCAACACGTTCGGCCTCATCTCCCCCGGCGAGCAGACGAAGATGGGCATCATGCCCAACCACATCTACAAGCCCGGGCCGGTGGGCGTCGTGGCCCGCTCGGGCACGCTGTCGTACGAAATCGCCTTCGCCCTGACCAACGCCGACTTGGGCCAGAGCACGGTGGTCGGGATGGGGGGCGACCCGGTTGTGGGCCAGACCTTCATCAGCGTGCTGCGGCAGTTCAAGGACGACCCGGCCACGCGGGCGGTGGTCATGGTGGGGGAAATTGGGGGCAGTGCCGAGGAAGAGGCGGCCGGCTACCTGACCGAGCTCAACAAGCCGGTGGTCGCCTACCTGGCCGGACGGGCCGCGCCTCCCGGCAAGCGCATGGGGCATGCCGGCGCCATCATCGAACGGGGCCGGGGCACGCTGGAGAGCAAGGAGCGGGCGCTGACGGCGGCCGGCGCCCGGGTGGTCACGATGCCCTGGCAGGTGGCCGACGCGGTGCGCGAGCTGCTGGGCTGAGCCGTTTTGGAGGCACGGAGGAGGGGGTCGCCTGCGGGCGGCCCCCTCCGTGTCGTCCGAGGTGGCGCCGCTAGGGCGTCGGCCCCTCCACCGGCTTGCCGCGCCGCTTCCACTGGTCCATGCCGCCTTGCAGATGGGCGACCTGGCGATATCCCAGCTCAAACGCCGTCCAGGCGGCGGCCTGGCTTCGATGGCCGGTTTTGCACACCAGGACGAGCGGCGTCTGCACCGGCCAGCGCTCGATGAGGGTTGCCTCCCGGCCCCAGGGAACGGACACCGCCCCCGCGATGTGGCCGGACTCATACTCCCGCGGCGTGCGGACATCCACCAACACGACCGGCGCGGCCTCCTGGATTTGGCGTTCCAACTCGTCCGGCTCCAGGTCCACCAGGGCGTCCGGATGCCGGAACAGCCGGAGTAGATGCATGGGCATAGTCTCCCTTCCTCTCCCGCGGGGTCTTTCCTCGCGATCCGCGCCGTGCCCCTCCAGGGAGGCCACGGGTCGGGCGCGCCCTCGACCCGGCTAGGTGAGCCGACGCCGGGTTCGCGGGGCGCGACCGTCCATCGGGAACGGTGTCGCTTCATGTTATGATAACGGATGGTAGAGGAGGCGACGGGCGCGTGGATCTGGCAGTCCTCGGGCTCAGTTATGATCGGGCGCCCTTGATTTTGCGCGAACGGGTGGCGCTCACCGCGTCTCCTCTGGATACGTTTTACCAACGGATGCAGGAGGCGGGAGGGGACGGCGTGGTCGCGCTCTCCACCTGCAACCGCACCGAGATTTATTGGACCGGCGCCCTGCCGGTGCCCACGGTGACCGCGCTGTGGGCCGAATGCGTCGGCATTCCCGCCGACGACCTGTCGGACCACGCGTTTCTCTATTGGGGCAAGGCGGCCGTCGCCCATTTGTTTCAGGTGGCCGCGGGCCTGGATTCGATGATGTTTGGGGAAACGCAGATTTTGGGGCAGGTGAAGGACGCGTATCAGACGGCTCAGGCCGCCGGCGTCGTGGGCCGCCTCCATCGCGTGTTCCTGGCGGCGCTGCGGGTCGGCAAGCGCGCCCACACGGAGACCGGGATTTCGGAGAACGCTCTGTCCATGGGGTATGCCGGCGTGGAGCTGGCCAAGAAAGTGTTTGGCCCGTTGGAGCCGCTGACGGCGCTGGTCATCGGCACCGGCGAGATGGGGACGCTGTTGGTGCGCCACCTGAAAAGCGCGGGCATTGGGCGCATCTGGGTCATGAACCGGACGCCGGAGCGGGCGCGGAGCCTCGCGGCCGAGCTGGACGCGCTGGCGTTGCCGTTGGCGCGCTTGGAAGACCATGTGGCCGGGGCGGACTTGGTGGTGGCATCCACCTCGGCGGCCAGTCTGGTGGTGACGCGGGAGATGGTCCGCGGCGCCCTCAGATCGCGCCGCGGACGACCCTGGCTGTTTTTGGACCTCTCGGTGCCGCGCAACGTGGAGCCGGGCGTGGAGGATCTGGATGAGTCGGTGTTTCGCTACGATGTGGACGACCTGAAGCTGGTGGTGGACGTCAATCGCGCGCGGCGCGAGCGCGAGGCCGAGAAGGTGCGGCACATCATCGCCGAGGAGGAGGCGCGGCTGCAGGCCGACCTGGAAGTCTCCCAGGTGGCGCCGCTCATTCGCTCGCTGCGCGACAAGGCGGAGAGCATTCGGCAGGCGGAGCTGGCGCGCGCCTACAATCGGCTGCCCGAGCTGTCCGAGCGGGAGCGGCGAGTCGTGGAGCGGGCCACCGAGCTCATGGTCAACAAGATTCTCAACGACCCCATGGTGAGCATCCGCGGATGGGCGGAGCGCCCGGAGGGGTCCTTGTACCTGGATGCCTTGAAAGACCTCTTCCGCCTGGACGAGGATCCGCCGGCGGCCGCGCCGAAAGACTGACCGTGGCTCCCGCCATTGCCGTCGCCGTGTTTCTGGCCCTGGCCGGGGCGTCGGTCCTCTTTGTCTGGAGCTTTTACCAGCCCACGGTGACCGGTCTGGCGCGATGGGTGCTGCTCCTGGCGTTCTTGCTGCTCACCGCGGAGCTGGCCGCCGACGCCATCGAGGTCCGGCAGTTCCCGGCGGTGACGCCGCATCTCTTCATCGACCTCTTCATTTGGATGGCGACGGCGGCATTTCTCGTGGCCGGGCGGCATCCGGACTGGCAGCCGGTCGCAGGGTTCGCCGTGCCTGTGCTGAGCCTGTTCTGGCTGGTGGGCCTGTTTTTTCCGGCCGGATTGCCGGGGCGTCTGCCCCGCGCGCTGACCGGAACCTGGCTCACGGTGCACATCGTGCTGGCGGCGGCCGCCTACACGGCCTTTTTGCTGGCCGCCAGCACGGCGCTCATGTACTTGGAGAAGGAGCGGGAGCTCCGGCGCAAGGAGCCGCGCGTCTTCTACTACCGACTGCCCGCCCTGACCGCCAGCGACCAGTGCAGTTTGCGGCTGGTCGCCGGCGGCCTGGTGCTGCTCAGCCTGGCCATGGCGGGCGGGATGGTGTGGTCGAGCGTGTTGTACGGCCGGCCGTGGACCTGGACCACCAAGGAGATCTGGTCGCTCATCACCTGGGGCGTGTATGCCGGCTACCTGGTGGCCCGCTGGCGGGGATTTGCCGGCCACCGGGCGGCCTGGCTCTCCATCTGGGCGTTTTTGCTGGTCGCTTTTAATTTTCTGGGCATAAACCTCGTGGTGCATGGGTGGCACAATTATGTGGGGCGCGGGTAGCCGGCGCGCGGCGCGGCCGCGCGGGGCGAGGGGCCGATAACGGAGAGGGGTCGAGTCGGATGGCACTCTGGCGCATCGGAACGCGGGGCAGCCCCCTGGCGCTGGCGCAGGCCCACTGGGCCCAGGCCCGGTGGGAGGCGGCGGGCGTCGCGTGCGAGATCGTGGTGATCCACACCCGGGGCGACGAGGTGCAGGATCGGGCTCTGGACGAGGTGGGGGGCACCGGCCTCTTCACCGGAGAATTGGAAAAGGCGCTGTTGGCGGGAACGGTGGACGCCGCGGTGCACTCGCTCAAAGACTTGCCCACGCGGCTTCCGGACGGATTGACCATGGCCGCCGTGACGGCCCGCGAGGATCCGCGCGACGCCCTGGTGACGGCGGACGGGCGGACCCTGACCGACTTGCCCGCCGACGCGCGGGTGGGCACGTCGAGTCTTCGGCGCCGGGCGATTTGGCAGGCGGCTTATCCCACCATGACGGTGGTGCCGGTGCGCGGCAACCTGGGCACGCGGCTTCGGCTCCTGGACGACCGGGTGGACGCGCTGGTGCTGGCGGCGGCGGGTCTCCACCGCATGGGCCAGGCCGACCGCGTCGCCGAATATCTGGCGCCGGGGTGGATGGTCCCGGCACCGGGTCAGGGCGCGCTCGCCATCGAGGTGCGCGTCGATGACCAGGTGGCGCGCGAGCGGGCGGTCCTGTTGGAGGACGGGTGCACGCGGCAGGCCACGGACGCGGAGCGCCGCCTGCTGGACGCGCTGGGCGGGAACTGTCAGATTCCGATGGGGGCCTACGCCCGGCGTGAGGGCGCGCTCTGGGAATTGGACGTGTTTTCCGACCGGCCCGGCCCGCGCACCCTCAGCTGGACCGGGGCGGACTTGGACGCGGGGGTGGCCTGGGTCCTGGCGGAGTTGGGCGGCGCCGCCGGAGAGGAGGCGCGCGCATGAGCGGCCGGATGGCGGTGGTCGGCGTGCTGGAGGCGGGTCCGCGCTATCTCGTGCGGCGCGCGCTGGATTGCCTGAGTACGGCGGATTTGGCCATCATCGACGCGGACTGGGACCGGAGAGGGCTCGTCGCGCTGCCCGGAGCGGCCATCGTACCGGTGTCCGGTGCGGCGGAGGCGGTCGCGGTGGCGCGCGAGGAGATGGACCGGGGACTGGCGGTGGTGCGGGTGGTGCCGCAGTCCCGCTGGGGAGAGACGCTGGCCGCCGAGGCGCGGCCGTTGGCGCGTGGGGGCTATCCGGTGGAGGCGGTGCCGACCCTGCCGCCGCACGCCGTGGCGCTGGCGCGCCTCCTGCAGGAGCCCAAGACGGCCGCGCGGTGGCCGGGCCCGGTTGACGGCAAGGCGGCGGTCGCCGTGGCGGCGCCCGACATCCGCCGGCTGGTCGCCCATCTGACCAGGACGCTGCCGGCGGACGAGCTGGTGCAGTGGGCGTCGGCCGGCGGCGAGAGCATCTCGGCCCCGGTGGCGCTGGGCCGGCTCGATCCGAACCGCCTGCCCACCAGCGGCGAATGGTGGGTCCTGGTGGGGCAAGACCATGTGGTGCGGCGTCAGGGCGACGGGCTGTTGGGTCGGCGGGTCTTGATTTTGCGGGCGGAGCACCAGGCGTCGCACTTGCGCCTGGCGGTGGAGGACGCCGGGGGCTTGTGCCTGGAGGCGCCGATTTTGGACATCGCCGCGCCGGACTGGGGTGCGGTGGACGGACTGCTGACCGGGTTGGACCGCTACCAGTGGGTCGTGTTCACCTCGACCAACGGCGTGGGCGCGTTTTTCGACCGCCTGCGCTTTCTGCGTCGCGACGTGCGCACGCTCACCGGCCAGATTGCGGCCGTGGGCGCCGAGACGGCGGCCCGTCTCCGCGACCTGTGCTTGGAGCCGGCCCTGGTTCCGGCCGAGGCCGAGTCGAGGCAGGAAGGCCTGCTGGCCGCCTTTGGGCGCCAGGGCTCCATGCGGGGCCAGAGCGTGCTGTTGGTCACCGGCGACCGACGGTCGCCGCGGCTGGCCCAGGGTTTGCGGCAACTGGGCGCGGTGGTGGACGAGGCCGTGGTCTATCGCACCCGGCCGGTGACCCTGCCTCCCTGGGTCGACGTGGAAGTCCGGCGCGGCGGCATTGATGCGGTGGCGTTCACCTCGGGGTCGACGGCGCGGTTTTTGTGCGAGCAGTTGTCCGACGAGGCGCAGGAGCGGCTGCGCGCCTGCCGGCTGGTGGCCATCGGACCGGCCACGCGGGGCACCCTGGAGGAGTTGGGCCTGCCGGTGGCGGCGGAGGCCGCCTCGCCCTCCATCGAGGCCTTGGTGGACGCCTTGGGGGCGGCGTTCGCCGAAGCGGGATCCTGACGGGGCCGGCCGCGGGTGGGTCCCGTGCTATGATCGACGGAGCGGTCGCCCGCGGCGCGCCCCGGCGCGGGGAGATGCCGGCGCGGGCGGCCCGGCCGAGGCCAGGCCCCGGTTTCCGGCCGGGTTTTAGGAAGGAAGATGCGCATGTATCCAGTGAGTCGACCGCGACGGCTCCGGCAGACGCCGTCGCTCCGCCGGCTGGTGCGAGAGACCACGCTGGCGCCGGATGACTTTATCTATCCCCTCTTCGTCCGGTCGGACGGCGATTCACCCCGTCCCATCAGCAGCATGCCGGGCATCTTTCAGTGGCCGGAGGCCCTGGTCGCGGAGGAGGTGGAGCGCGCCGTCCGTCGCGGCGTGGGCAGCGTCCTGCTGTTTGGCATCCCGCCGGCCAAGGACGCGGTGGGAAGCTATATGCTGGACGCGCACGGGGTGGTGCCCAACGCGGTGCGCCGGCTGAAGGACCGGTTTTCGGACCTGACGGTCATGTGCGACCTCTGCCTCTGTGATTACACGGACCACGGCCACTGTGGGATTCTGACGGCCGCGGGCGACGTCGACAACGACCCGACCGTCGCCCGCCTGGCCGAGGCGGCGGTGGTGTTTGCCGAGGCGGGCGCCGACGTGATTGCGCCGTCGGACATGATGGACGGCCGGGTGGGGGCGATTCGCCGGGCGCTGGACGGCGCCGGACGGGTCAACACGATCGTCATGTCCTACGCGGTCAAGTATGCGTCGTCTTTTTACACGCCCTTTCGGGAGGCGGCCGAGAACGCGCCCGCTTTCGGCGACCGGCGGAGCTATCAGATGGACCCGGCCAACGCGCGGGAGGCGCTGCGCGAGGTGGCGCTGGATGTCGAAGAGGGCGCCGACGTGATCATGGTGAAACCGGCGCTGCCCTCGCTCGACATCATCCAGCGGGTGCGCGCCGCCACCTGGCTTCCGGTGGCCGCCTACCAGGTGAGCGGGGAGTACAGCATGCTGAAGGCGGCGGCGGCGGCCGGGTGGCTGCCCGAACAGCGGGCGGTGCTGGAGACGCTGACCGCCATCCGCCGGGCCGGCGCCGACCTCATCCTGACGTACTATGCGGTGGAGGCGGCGGCCTGGCTCGAGGACTGAGCCGGGTGGGGGGCGGGCCCAAGCGGCGGTGCCCCGCCCGGTTCGGCTACAATAACGGATGGAAGTAGGGAGGCTCCGCAGCGAAGGGGGCTCAGCCGATGGACGCGGGCGACGCAAACCAGCCGGCCGGCGGGCGATCCGGCCCGCTCTGCAACGAGGCGGTCCGGTTGTTTGAGTTCAATATCGACGAGGCATTCCGGGTCGCCGGTGCCGTGACCCTGGATTCCAGTCTCGGTCTGGTGGCTGCGGGCACTGAGGACGGGCAAAAGCGCAACCGGCCCGGACGGCACAAGCCGGGGGCGGTATGATGGCGGTCGAGCGCTTGCGGGAGCTGCCCCCGGTGCAGCAGGTGGCCGACGCGCTGCCGGCGGCGATTCCCTGGGTGTATCGGGTCGAGGCGGCGCAGGGGGCCGTCCAAGAGGCGCGAGACGCCATGCGCCGGGGCGAGGATGCCGATGCCTGGCTGGCCGCGGTGACGGTTCGCGCCGCACGCCGGGCGGAGGCGCTGGCCCGTCCGCATCTGACGCCGGTCATCAACGCCACCGGCGTCATCCTCCACACCAATCTGGGCCGCGCTCCCCTGGGTCCGGCCGTGCTGGCGCATATCGAGGAAGTGGCCCGCGGGTACTCCACCTTGGAGTATGACCTGGAGCGGGGCGCGCGCGGGTCGCGCCATACGCACGTGGAGCGCGAGATCGTCGCGGCCACGGGCGCGGAGGCGGGCATGGCGGTCAACAACAACGCCGCGGCCGTGCTGCTGGCGTTGGCCGAGTTGGCCCGGGGCCGCGAGGTGGTGGTGTCGCGGGGCCAGTTGGTGGAGATCGGGGGCGCCTTTCGGATCCCCGATGTGATGGCGGCCAGCGGCGCGATCCTGCGGGAGGTGGGCACCACCAACAAAACCCGTCTCAGCGACTATGTGCGGGCGATAGGGCCGGAGACGGCCCTGCTGCTGAAGGTGCACACCTCCAACTTTCGTTTGCTGGGATTTGTGGAGACCGTCGAGACGGCGGACCTGGTGACGTTGGGGCGCGAGCACCACATTCCCGTCATGGAGGATTTGGGATCCGGGGTGCTGAAGCCGCTGGAGGCGGGCGGTTGGACGGAGCCGTCGGTGGCCGAGGTGGTGGCGGCCGGAACCGATGTGGTCACGTTTTCGGGCGACAAGCTGCTCGGGGGGCCCCAGGCCGGGGTCTTGGCGGGGCGCGCCGACCTCATCGCCCGCTTGAAGGCCAACCCGCTGGCGCGGGCGTTGCGTGTCGATAAAATGACCCTGGCCGGGTTGGAGATGACGCTTCGCCTGTACCGCGAGGGGCGCCAGCAGGAAATTCCGCTCTGGGCCATGTTGACCGCGCGGCCCGAGGCGCTCTCCGCGCGCGCCCGCCGGCTCGCCCGCCGGCTCCGGCGGGCGCTGGGCCAGGACGCCGTGCCGGCCAGCGTGGGGGTGGTGGCCACCACCGCGCCAGTCGGCGGCGGATCGCTGCCGGCCGTGGAGTGGCCCACGGCGGCGGTGACGGTGCGGCCGGAGCACGGCGCCGTGGGGGCGCTGGAGGCGGCGCTCCGCCGGGGGCTTCCGCCCGTGGTGGCGCGGGTGGAAGCGGATACGCTGTTGTTTGACGTGAGGACGGTGCAGCCGTCGGAGGAGACGGACCTGGTGGCGGCGGTGGCCGCGGCCCTGGCCGTCATTCGCCGTGAGCCGACGTGATGAGAGAGGACGATGTCGATGCAGATTGCCGTGCTGATAAAACAGGTGCCGGACACCGCCACGCGCATTCAGGTGCGAAGCGACGGGCGGGGCATCGTGACGGACGGCATCAAATGGGTGATGAATCCGTACGATGAGTTTGCCCTCGAAGAGGCGCTGCAGATACGGGAGCGCGAGGGCGGCGAAGTGGTCTTGATCGCGGTGGGGCCGACGCGCGTGGAGGACACCATTCGCCAGGGCTTGGCCATGGGAGCCGACCGAGCGGTGCGGATCGCCGACGATGAGCTGGAAGGCGCGGACCACCTGGCGCTGGCCCGGGTGTTGGCGGCCGCGCTGCGCCGGGAACCCTGGGACCTGGTGTGGTGCGGCAAGCAGGCGGTTGATGACGACGCCGCCCAGATCGGTCCCTTGGTCGCGGTGCAGATGGGGTTGCCGCAGGCGATGGTGGTGCTGGGCGTGACGGTGGACGCCGGTCAGCGCCGCCTGGTGGTCCGGCGGGAGCTCGAGGGCGCCGAGGAGACCGTGGAACTGCCGCTGCCGGCTGTGCTGGGCGCCCAGCGTGGGCTCAACACCCCGCGCTACCCCACCTTGCCCAACATCATGAAAGCCAAGCGGAAGCCGTTGGAGACCTTGTCGCTCGGGGACCTGGGCCTGAATCGCGACGACGTCCTGGGCACGGCCCGCGTCGTGGTGGAGGGCTACACGGCGCCCCCCGGCCGCCCCGAGCCCAAGATTCTCACCGGCGATCCGGTGGAAGCGGCGCGGGAATTGGTGCGGCTTTTGCACGTGGAAGCGCACGTCATATAGGAGGCAGTATGGCCGGGATTTTGGTTGTGGTGGAACATAGCGGCGGACAGCTGCGCCGCGTCAGTCGGGAATTGGCGTCAACCGCCCGCGCCCTGTCGGCCGAGCCGGTGGCCGCCGTCGCTTTCGGACCGGAGAGCGGGAACTTGGCCGCTGAGCTCGGGCATCATGGCGTGCGGCGGCTCTTGGCGCTGGACGACGGCCGGTTTGCTCAATACAGCTCGGACGGCTTTGCCGATGCGCTGGCCGCGCTGATTCGCCAGGAGGACCCGGACGTGGTGCTGTTTCCGGCCACCTCCTGGGGCAAGGACCTCTCCCCGCGGGTCAGCGGGCTTTTGGGGGCCGGGCTGGTGACCGAGTGCACGGCGCTGGAGGCGGTGGCGGGCGATGTAGTGGCGGTGCGGCCGGTCTATGCCGGCAAGGCGTTTGCCCGCGTCAAAGTCAGCGGGCGTCCGGCCCTCTTCAGTCTCCGGCCCAATGTGCAGCCGGTGGCCGAGGACGACGGCCCCTGCGAGGTGGTGCGGCCGGATGTCGGCGAGGCGGGACGCGAACCCATGGCGCGGGTCACGGCCGTGGCGGGCGGCGCCTCGGGCACCGTCGAGCTGACCGAGGCCTCCATCATCGTGTCGGGGGGCCGCGGGATGAAGGCGCCGGAGAACTTCAAGCTGCTGGACGAGTTGGCCGTCGAGCTGGGCGCCGCGGTGGGATCATCCCGGCCGGTGGCCGACGAGGGCTGGGTCCCCCACTCGTATCACGTGGGTCAGACCGGCAAAGTGGTGAGCCCGGATCTCTATGTGGCGGTGGGCATCTCCGGGGCCATTCAGCATGTGGCCGGCATTTCCGGCTCCAAATATATTGTGGCCATTAACAGCGACCCGGACGCGCCCATCTTCAAGGTGGCGAACTACGGCATCGTGGGCGACCTGTTTGACGTGGTGCCCGCCCTCACCGAGGCGCTCCGGGCGCACAAGCAGGGCGGGTAGGCTGGTGGTGCGCCGATCCGGAAACCAGCGACCGGTGCCCTGAAGGACCATCGTTTGAGTGGCAGGACCGGCCCGGAAGTTTTCCGGGCCGGTCTCGGTTATGGGATGGACACGCCCCTCATACCGTGGGTACCGGGGGGATTGGATGCGGCGGCCGTGGACATGGCTCTTGCTGTTGCTGTTTTTGACGGTGCAGGTCTACGGTCTCAAGCGGACACAGCCGGCCGCGGGGGCGGGACCGCAGGTGGCGAAGATTCTTTCGGTGCCCGCGGGCTTGCTGCGGCGAAACGGCCGGGTGTTCCTCGTG
>DAHVOH010000299.1 GCA_027318915.1 Clostridiales bacterium | reverse complement strand
GAAGTGATTTGTCCACCACGAGAGCACGGATCGAGGGGCTCTTCAAGACCGTGATCCAGTCGATGCCACCCCGTTCGCGCAGATCGGCGATCGCAGCATTGCTGATCATCCCTCGGTCGCCCACCATCACGAACTGCGTAATGCTGAAGCCTTCCTGGATGCGGGTGATCCCGAGCAGGAGGGTCGTGGGATCAGCCGTATTGCCTTCATGCACCGTGACTGCCACCGGGCAGCCCCGGTCGTCGGTCATCAACCCATACTCGACCTGCAAGGTCCCGTGCTTGCCGTCACGGCTGTAGCCGCGCTTGGCCAACGGGCAGGTCCGGCCTTCGAAGTAGCTGGAACTGAGGTCGTAGAGGACGAGCCCCCCTTCTTTGAGATGGCGCGCGGCGAGCTTCTTCTGGATGCGGTCCTGACGCTTCAGCAACCAGTCCAGGGCCGCGTAGCACGCCTGTTCGTCGGCCTCGGCGACCCCAAAGGTGTCCACCACGGTGGTGCCGTGCCACCAGCGGGTGGTGGCGAGCTTCGTGTGCGGAGCCAGGATCCGGGAGGCAATCAAGGCGAGCACGATGGCCCGCTCCCGGCAGGGCGTGCGACCGATCAGC
>DAHVOH010000298.1 GCA_027318915.1 Clostridiales bacterium | reverse complement strand
CGCCACCCCCCCGCGGGTAGCGTGGCCGATTCGCGGCATCCTATTCATGGGGTGTTGCTTGTCCGGAGGTTGGAGGCGGGTCCGGCGGACGGACGGCCCCGGCGGCCTCCCGCCGTGCCCGGGCCCACTCGGCCAGTCGGCGGCTCACGGAGGGCTCGGCCCCTTGGTCCGACGGCGTGTAGAACGGCGTCCCTCCCACCGAGGGCGGGAGGTGAGCGGTAGGCAGGAAGTGCCCCGGAGCGTCGTGAGGATATTCGTAGCCGGCGCGCCCTGGGTGCTCCCGCACATCCGGCCGATAGCTCACATCGCGCAGAGCGTCAGGCACCGGGGCGTCCCCGTGCTGTGCCACGGCTTTGTCCAACGCGGCCAGCGCCGCCACCACGCTGGCCGATTTGGGGGCAAGCGCCAGATAAATCAGCGCCTCGGCCAGCGGGAGCCGCGCCTCCGGCATCCCCACGGCCTCCAGGGCCTGATGTGCGGCGGCGGCAATCACGAGGGCCTGGGGATCGGCGAGCCCCACGTCCTCCGCCGCCAAGATCATGAGGCGGCGCGAGATGAAGTGGGGATCTTCCCCGCCGGCCAGCAATTGTCCGAACCAAAACAGCGCC
>DAHVOH010000297.1 GCA_027318915.1 Clostridiales bacterium | reverse complement strand
ACACCTCGGCGAAGACCGAAGGCCCCGTGACCGTCCACCCGGGCAGCGGCTGGGCGCCGGCCTGGTTCTGCTGATATACGGTGAACCCCGTCACGCTCAGCGGGCCGGCGTACGCGCCGGACGGCACGGCGGCCAGCAGCCCTGGGAGGGCGGAGTCGAAGGCGGCTTGGGCGGCCGCCCGGACGATGACCACCCGGCCGGCGTAGGCGGCGTTGGGGTCGATCTGTTGCGCCGCCACCAGGGCCGCCTGATCGAGCGCCGCGTGCGTGGCCTGGCGGATCACCAACAGGCGGTGGTAGGCCGTGTAGCCGGTGAAGAGCGTGGCAAAGAGCAGGAAGGCGTAGACGAGCAGGAGCGCAGAGGCGACCCCGCGCTCCTGCCACAGGCGTGGCCACATGACGGGATCGCCTCACGATCCGGTGCCGTTGGTGGAGGGGTATCCCGGGACGACGACGGGATAGAGGACGGTGCCGTTGACCAGGAGGCTCCCGGTCCCGTGCGCCACGCCGCCGGGTCCCTGGGCCGTCACGGCGACGGTCACGGGCACCGGCTGCAGGTCTTGGGAGTCGGGCGCGGCGCCGGTGAAGGGCCACGCCGCGACCTTCCAGG
>DAHVOH010000296.1 GCA_027318915.1 Clostridiales bacterium | reverse complement strand
CGATCTGACGGCGCATTTCCTGCGCGAGGGACGCTTCTGCACGGCCGGAGAGTGACGCGACGCGAATCCCTCGAGCGGTACAGTCCGCGCCACCGGGCCGCGGCCCGCTCAGCGCAGCGATTTCGCCATGCAGATCGCGCTCGCGGGACAGAGCGAGCGAAACTCGCTGCTCGAGCGCAGCGCGGCCGGCGTCTGCTCGCGCGCGATCACCTGATAGTCGAGTCGCGCGAAGAATTCCTGCGCGGTCTGCGTGAGCAGCACCAGGGTGCGCACGCCCGCGGCGCGCGCCTGCCGTTCCAGCGACTTGACCAGACGGTGCCCGAGGCCGTGGCCTCGCCAAGCCGCCGCGACGACGAGCGAGCGCAGCAGCGCCGCCTCACCGTAGCGCTCCAGCGCCCCCGCGCCGGCGATCCGCGTCCCGGCGCAGGCGAGCAGAAATCCCGGGCGAACGGCCTCGAGATCGCTCGTGGGCAGGCCCTCGCCCTCGAGCAGCGCGCGGATGAGGTCGAGATCGCTTGCCGTGGCCGCGCGGATCAGCAGATTCGACCGCGGCGGGGCGGGGGCGGGATTCGGCTTCTGCGGCATAGGCGGAATGAGACAGCGGCAGATCGGA
>DAHVOH010000295.1 GCA_027318915.1 Clostridiales bacterium | reverse complement strand
AACGGTTGGGACGGAGGGCGTTTGGCGTGCACGAGTTGGTGGAGGTGTTTCGGCGTTGGTAAGCGGGCGATAGCCCGCGGCGGATCGCCAAGGCTTTGGGATTGGGGCGAAACACGGCCCGGGATTACATCCGGCTGCCGTGGCGGCGGGGATTGGGCGTGATCGGGTCCTGAGTCCGGAGGAGTGGGCCGCTTTCGTGCGCGAGCACTTCCCCGCGATCGAGAGCGCGGCGGCGCGGGCGGTGTGGTGGGTGGAGTTGGAGGAGCGCAGGGACGAGATCGTGCAGGCGTTGGCGCAGAACCGGGTCACGACCGTGTGGCAGCGGATGCACGGGGACGGGAAGGTGAGATGCAGCCTCTCCACGTTTCGGCGGTACGTGCGTGCCCGGATCCCCGAAGCCGTGGATCCGGCGCGCGTGGTGATCCATGGGGTGGCAGCCGAGGCCGGGGAGTTGGCCGAGGTGGACTACGGTCGACTGGGCGCGGTGGTGGACCCGGGGACGGGCCGGGAGAGGGTGCTGTGGGCGTTCATCATGGTGCTGGTGTTCAGCCGGCACATCTTCGTGCGCCCGGTGTTCACGATGGAGCAGGAGACGTGGCTGGAATGCCACCTGCGGGCCTTC
>DAHVOH010000294.1 GCA_027318915.1 Clostridiales bacterium | reverse complement strand
GGAGCGTGCCCCCTCGGGCGCTGAGTCCCGGTCGCGGGGGTGTCCCGGAGGGGCTGCTCCCTCTGGCCACATGCCCCATCGGCCGCCCCTGACCCGCCCCCGGGTCGAGATTTTGCAACGGGAGCCCGCACGCTAGCGAGACCTCGACGCCACCCGGCGGATGCCGACCCTCCTCCGACGGGACTACGGGCGGCGGGTCAACCCTCAGCGGGTCTATCGGCTCTGTTATAAGGGCCGGGTCTACACTCCCCCATAGGGCCACCGAGATTCCCTCAAAACGGCCGGGATCATTGCGGCAGACGGCCGGCGTGATTCCCCCACGATGAGCCGGGTGAATTCCCCCACCGGTCGTGGGGATTTTCGCCGGCGGACGGCGAACGTCGTGACAGGCGCCAAAGCGCCTGCGGAGGGAGATCGATGCGACCCATTGGAAGGAGTGAATCCATGGAGATCCGAGATCGGTACCACCAAGGGGCCAGTCTCAGTGCGATCCGTCGGGAGACGGGGCATGACCGCGGGACGATTCGTGACATCGTCCGCGCCTGAGGCGCGGGGGCGCGATTGCTAACGCACGCCGACGGCGCCCTCCGGTGGACGAAACGCGGCGAAGGGGTTCGAGACGACG
>DAHVOH010000293.1 GCA_027318915.1 Clostridiales bacterium | reverse complement strand
ACTCAGGGCACGGCGGCGCGTACGGCGCTCGGGGGAGGTGGGGCAATCGGGCATGTCAGCCTCTCGAGTGATGTGGCGGATGTGGTACTCACGGCTGGAGCGGGCGCTCCAGCACGGCGACGCCCTGCGGACGCAACCGGACCGTGCGCAGGATCCGGCCCGGATGCAGAACATCGTGCATCGCATAGGGCAGGCGGACCGCACGGAGCCACTTGCCGTGATTGATGATGATGACGACCTCACGGCCGTCACCGACACGGCGCATCAACTCGACGCCGCGCGGCAGGGTACCGAAGGGCGAGTGCAC
Source organism: Clostridiales bacterium (assembly GCA_027318915.1). Next base: position 321 of record DAHVOH010000293.1, on the reverse strand, counting down.
GCCGGCTGCGGTGAGCCGGTGCGCGACGAAAGCATGCATCAGACGCCGATTCAGTATCGTGCCGAGATAGATGATTGCGCCGCGCCCGTAGCGGTGCTCCAGGGCGGCCGGTTTGCCGGTGAGCCAGGCGTTGCCCGCTCCGTAGCGCAGCAGCACTCGGGTCGCGCTCGAATGCGGCGTCAACGCCTCGGCCCAGATGCGGCCGGTGCCCCGGCCCACCGCGCCGGAGACGGCAATGCGCGAATCGAGCGCGTAATACTGCTGAACTCTGCCGCCGAGCAGCGGCACCAGCGGACCCGGCTGGCGCTCCACATTCAGACG
>DAHVOH010000292.1 GCA_027318915.1 Clostridiales bacterium | reverse complement strand
CCCGAGCTTCTTGCGGAGGTTCGCCACGTGCACGTCCACGTTGCGGTCGTAGCCCAAGAAATCGGTCCCCACGGCGCCGTCCAGCAGCTGCTGGCGCGTGAGGGTCCAGCCCGGGCGGTTAATCAACAAGGTCAAGAGGCGAAACTCGGTGGGGGTGAGGGTGATGGGCAGATTCGCCACCTCCACCAAATGGCGGTCTTCGTCCACCGTGATGCCGGCCACCGTCCGGGTGCGGGGGGTAGGCGGGCCGCTGCGCACCCGCCGCAGGATGGCCTCCACGCGCAGCACCACCTCGGCGGGGGAAAAGGGCTTGGTCACGTAGTCGTCCGCGCCAAGCTGCAGGCCCCGGAGCCGGTCGGCCTCGGTGCTTTTGGCGGTCAGCAACAGCACGGGGGGCGCCGTGCCGTCGTTTTGCAGCCGCTCCAGCACCGCGAAGCCATCCAGCTTGGGAAGCAGGACATCCAAAATGACCAGCGCCGGCGCGGATTCGCGAACCCCCGCCAGCGCACTGGCGCCATCCTCGTACAGTTCCACGGCAAAGCCGGCCCGCTGCAGGTAGGCCGCCAGCAATTGCCTCAATGCGGGCTCATCCTCGACGATGGCGACAACGGCCTTCGCAGTGCTCATAACAGGA
>DAHVOH010000291.1 GCA_027318915.1 Clostridiales bacterium | reverse complement strand
AACGGGTCTACCGCCGTGGAAATCGCCATGAAGCTGGCCTTTCTGACCCAGAAAAACCGCGCAAGAAAAGAAGGCCGGACTCCTCCCTCCCGATTTTTCTCCCTGGAGCGGGGCTATCATGGCGATACCCTCGGGGCGGTGGGGGTCGGGGCCATCGAGCGCTTCCATGCCGTCTTCGGTCCCCTCGTCCGCCCGTCGGTCACCGCCCCGGCTCCCGACTGCGCCCGGTGTCCCCTGGGGCTCGTCCATCCGGGGTGCCGGCTGGCGTGCGCCGAGGTGGCGGCCGAGCAGATCCGCGTCCACCGGGACGAACTGGTGGCGGTCATGGTGGAGCCCCTTCTCCAGGCGGCGGGGGGAATGATCGTCTGGCCCCGGGGATTCCTCTCCCGCATGGCCGAGGCCGCCCGAAGCGAAGGGCTCCTGCTGATCGCCGACGAGGTGCAGGCGGGGGCAGGCCGCACCGGCAAGATGTGGTCGATCGAGCATTCCGGGGTCAAACCGGATCTGCTTACCTTCGGCAAGGGCATGGGAGGTGATCTGCCGATGGCTGGCGTCGCGATGCGCGCCGATCTCGCCAAGCACATTCCACCGGGCTCCCAGCCCGGAACCTTCGCGGCGAACGCGCTCTCGGCGG
>DAHVOH010000290.1 GCA_027318915.1 Clostridiales bacterium | reverse complement strand
ATCATGATGGCGGCATAGGCGTTGAAGCCGATATCGAAGAAGTTGGCCGACACGATATTGACCAAGTTGGATACCATCAACGGCAGACTCGAGGTATCGGCGATGAAGCCGGCGGCCATGACGAACGCCAAGGTTGTCGCCGGAGTGAACCCGAGCGCGAGCAGCATCGCCATCACGATGGGGGTGAGAATGAGGGCCGCCCCGTCATTGGCGAACAGCGCCGCCACGGCGGCGCCCAGCAGGACCAGGAAGATGAACAGGCCCCGGCCGTTGCCGCGTCCCCAGCGTGCCACCCGCAGCGCCGCCCACTCGAAGAAGCCCGCTTCATCGAGCAGCAAGCTGATGATGATGGTCGCCACGAACGTGATGGTCGCGTTCCAGACGATGTGCCAGACGGTGGGAATATTCCCGAGGTGAATCGCACCGGTCAAAAGGGCGGCGACGGCGCCGAGGGTCGCGCTCCAGCCGATGCCGAGCCCGCGCGGCTGCCAGATGACCAAGACGATGGTGACGAGGAAAATCAGGAGGGCCAGGAGCACGTTAGTTATTTCCGTGTAACGGGTTTTCGAGTTCGCGCAGCCGCCGAAGAAGGTCGATGCGCGAGATCACGCCGATCACCGCGTCGGCCTCGATCACGGGCAGAGA
>DAHVOH010000028.1 GCA_027318915.1 Clostridiales bacterium | reverse complement strand
GGGCCTTGGGGCATCTCCACGGGCGCTGCCGACCGGAGGCGGGAACGCCGGCATCCCCCGGCTCTCGGGCGCGACCCCTTTGGATCCGCCGCCCCCGAGAGCCGGGAGGTCGCCACCGGCACGACGTGAGCGTGAAGCGCTCAGACCGACGCGGCGCCGTCTGCGGTCGGTGTGGTCAGCATCTCCGCCGCCCGCCGCGGCGTCACGCCACGCCGGGCGGCCTCCTGCAGCGCCCGCTCCGTCCAATGTCCGATGGTGCCGCCGACATAAGCCAGCACGCCCTCCACGGTGGGCGGCACATCCATGGACAGCGCCGCCCCGAACACACCGGCGCCGCCCGCGTTGGCAATGAAGTCAGGGACGACGACGACGCCCCGTTGATGCAGGATGTCGTCCGCCTCTTCCGTCACCGGCAGATTCGCCGCTTCCACCACCAGCCGAGCCCGGACCCGGGCGGCGTTGTGCGCGTCGATGGCACCGGCCACGGCGGCGGGCACCAGAACGTCGGCCGGCACGTCCAGCCAGTCGCCGCGGTCGAATCGCTCATGCCCGGCCGGCAGCTGCGCCCGGTCAATAACCCCCCAGGCATCCCGCACGCGCATGAGCGCCGCCACGTCCACTCCGGCCGCGCGATGCACCACGCCCAGCCGGTCGGCCACCGCCACCACCCGAATCCCCATCTTGTGCAGATACCACGCGCTGCCGGCCCCGACCGTGCCAAATCCTTGCACCACGGCCGACACGCCCGCCGTCTCCCGGCCCTGCCACTGAAGCGCCCGCCCGGTCGACGCGGCGACCCCGTAGCCGGTCACCGCCTCGGTAATCTCCATGCCCTCGGTGCGAAGCGCCAACACCGTCCGCAATCGCTCCAGGGCCCGGTCCGGGTCCGGCTGGCGGATCAGGCTCGCATGCACGGAGGTGCGAAGCCCCAAGCGGTCGGTTATCGCCAGGATGTCCCGCTCACGCGTGCCCAAATCCTCGCTGGTGGACCACACCTCCGCCAGAAACGGGCGGTGCACGGTCAAGAAGCGTTCCAAAACCCCCAGCGCGCCCGGAGCGGCCGGGTCATAGGCGATGCCCGCCTTAGCCCCGCCCGCCTCCAGGTTCAGCACCCGAAGCTTGCGGGTCATGACGCGCGCCAGGCCCGCCACTTCGTCCGGCGTCACGCCGGGCCGCATCCGGATGCCGCCTCCGGCGGCGCCTCCCACCAGGCAATCTAAGACCAGCCACCCTTCCGCCCCGGTGTGCGGATCCGTCCAGTGGGTGGTCAACAGCGGTGCCGTCACAACATCCCCCTCCTCCGTCGCCGGGTCGGCGGCGCCATCCCGTTCCGCTGCGCCGGCCCGCCCCGTATTCCAGACAAAAGCCGCTCCGCCGGACATCCCCGGCCGGAGCGGCTGGCCGCATCGGGTCGCCTTACGCCGTCTCTTCTTTCTGCTTCTTGCCCGGCTGGCGCTTGCCGCGCTCCGCCGTCACCATGAGCGGCGCCTCGCGCTTTTCCACCACTTCGCGGGTCACGATGCACTTGGACACATCCTGCCGGCTCGGCATGTCATACATCACGTCCAGCATGATGTCCTCGATGATGGCGCGCAGCGCGCGCGCCCCCGTGTTGCGGCGCATGGCCTCCACCGCCACCGCGCGAACGGCTTCTTCTTTGAACTCCAGGTCGATGCCGTCCATCCCCAGCAGCTTTTGGTACTGTTTGACCAGCGCATTGCGCGGCTCCGTCAAAATTTGCACCAGCGCGGCCTCGTCCAGGGCATCCAGCGTGACGGTGATGGGCAGCCGCCCCACAAACTCCGGAATGAGCCCGAACTTCAAGAGGTCTTCCGGCATAATCCGGGCCAGAATCTCACCGATGTTGCGGTCCTGGCGCGGCTGCAGCTCGGCGCCGAACCCGAGGCCCTTCCGTCCGGTGCGCCGGTTGATGATGGTTTCGATGCCGTCAAAGGCGCCGCCGCAGACAAACAGGATGTTCGTGGTGTCGATCTGAATGAACTCCTGGTGCGGATGCTTGCGTCCGCCCTGCGGCGGGACGCTGGCCACGGTGCCTTCGAGAATCTTGAGCAGGGCCTGCTGCACGCCCTCGCCCGAAACATCCCGGGTGATGGACGGGTTTTCCGACTTCCGGGCAATCTTGTCGACCTCATCGATGTAGACAATGCCCTTCTCGGCTTTTTCCACATCGTAGTCCGCCGCCTGAATCAGCTTGAGCAGAATGTTCTCCACGTCTTCGCCGACATAACCGGCCTCCGTCAGCGACGTGGCGTCGGCAATGGCGAACGGCACGTTCAGGATGCGGGCCAGGGTCTGGGCCAGCAGGGTTTTGCCGGAACCGGTGGGGCCCAGCATCAGGATGTTGGACTTCTGCAGTTCCACGTCATCCACTTTGCTGCCCATGTTGATGCGCTTGTAGTGGTTGTACACCGCCACCGACAGCGTCTTTTTGGCGCGCTCCTGCCCCACCACGTACTGGTCCAGGATGGCCTTGATCTCCTGGGGCTTGGGAATGTCCTTGAGGTCAAACTCCACGTCATCGTTGAGCTCTTCCTCAATGATCTCCGAGCACAGCTCCACGCACTCGTCGCAGATGTACACGCCGCCCGGACCCGCGATCAGCCGCTTGACCTGGTCCTGATACTTGCCGCAGAACGAGCACTTCAGCTGTCCCTTTTCGTCGGTAAACTTGAACATCCCGTAGACCCCCTTCACACCGGCCGCCGGTATCTAGCCTCTGCTCCTGGAAGCCGTTAACCCTGAGTCGTGGTCTTGCCGCGGGGTGCCGTGATGCCGTCAATCAGCCCGTACTCCTTGGCCTCTTCCGCGCTCATCCAATAGTCCCGCTCGGTGTCCTTCAAAATCTTGTCGAACGGCTGATGAGTGTGCTGGGCCAAGAGGTTGGTCACCATCTCCCGGGTCTTCAGCATCTCCCGAATGTAGATGTCCAGGTCGGTCGCCTTGCCGCCCAGATTCTGCACCGCCGGCTCGTGAATCATCACGCGCGCATGAGGCAAGGCAAACCGCTTGCCGGCCGTCCCGCCCGCCAACAGGATGGCGCCCATGCTGGCCGCCGTGCCCACACAAATCGTGGAGATGTCGGGCTTGACGTACTGCATGGTGTCATAGATGCCCATGCCGGCCGTCACCGATCCGCCGGGAGAGTTGACGTACAGTTGGATGTCCCGATCGGGGTCATCGCTTTCAAGAAACAGCAGCTGGGCCACCACCAAGTTGGCGACATCGTCATCGATGGGGCTGCCCAGGAAAATAATGCGTTCCTTCAACAGGCGCGAATAGATGTCGTAGGACCGCTCGCCGCGATTGGTCTGCTCCACCACCATCGGCACCAGGTAGTTCATGGCGTCGCTCATCTCAGCCTCCGCTTTCTCCTAGGCGATGTCTTGGCGCGGTTCGCGCACCAGCTGCGCCGCCTTGTCCACCAACAGGTTTCCGCGCACCGTCTCGAACTCTCCAGAAACTTTAAGGTTCTCCACCAACGCGTGGATCGGCCGTTCATACGCGTCCGCCACCGTCTGGACCGCCGCCACCACCTCGTCGTCGCTCACGGTCAGTCCCTCGGCTTCGGCGATGGCCTCCAGCAACAGCTCGTCCTTCACCCGTTCGGTGGCTCCCGGACGCATCTCGGCCGCCAATGCTTCCAACGTCATGCCCCGCGAGGCCAGATACTGATCCAAGTCCGCGCCCAAGTGTGTCAGTGTATGGTGCAAGTCCTGCATTTGATGATCCACCTGATGGTCCACCAAAGGCGCCGGCACCTCCACCGCGACCCGCTCGCGGAGCCGGTCCAAGATAGAGCGCAAACGCGCCTCCTTGGCCTCCCGTTCGTAGCGCTCGCGGAGGCTATTCGTCAGGCTCTCGCGCAATTCCTGCAGATCGCCCAATCCCCTTGTGCGGGCCAGCTCATCGTCCACCGGGGGAACGTCGCGGCGCTTGTGCTCCTTGACCATGACCTCGAACTCCACCGGCCGTCCGGCCAGCTGCGGATCAGGATAATCGGCCGGATACGTGACCGTCAGCGTGGCCCGCTGGTTCAGGGTCAGGCCGATGAGCTGCATCTCCAGCCCCTCCAACGTGGACCCGCTGCCCACTTCCACCGGATATTCCTCGGCGTCCACAAACGGCTCCTCTTCGCCCTCGCGGACACCCCGAATAGCCAGCACGACGCGGCTGCCCGCGACGACGGGATCATCCGGCTCCGCCACCACCAACTGGGCTTCGGCCTCCGCCGTCCGCCGGAGTTCCTGCTCCAAAGCTTCTTCGGTCACTTCCGGGATGACCAGCGGCTCATCGAACAAGTCGCGATACTCGCCGAGCTCCAGCACCGGCTTGACCGCCACTTCCGCCGTGAACACCAGCGGCTCCGTCTCGTCCAGGGTGTCGATGCGCAAGTCCGGGCGTGCCACCGGCTTGACGCCCGCCTCCGCCACGGCCAGCGGGTAGCGGTCCTCCACCAGTTGTTCGGCCGCCTCGCGGAGCAGCGTCGCGCGACCGACGTACCGCTCGAACACGGGACGGGGCGCTTTGCCACGCCGAAAGCCGGGAATCTCGTAGCGCGTCACCATCCGTTTAAACGCCCGGTCCATCGCCCGGGTCACATCCTCCGGCGGAATCGTGACCGTGAGCCGGGCGCGAGCCTCCGGCAACCGCTCGACCGAAACCTCCATTGCCACTCCTGCGAACCCCCCAAGTCCAGCCCTGCCAAACGCCAGGGTATTATAGCATCCACGCGCCCCGGGCCACCACTTGGCCCCGTTAGCATTCCCAGAATCTGGCCAACAGAAACAGGCCCCGTCTCGGGCCTGTTTTCCCTAACCGGTCAAACTGGTGCGAGGGAAGGGACTCGAACCCTTACGCCTTGCGGCACGAGATCCTAAGTCTCGCATGTCTGCCGTTCCATCACCCTCGCCTTGGTGCGCCCGGTAGGATTTGAACCTACGACCTCCGGATTCGAAGTCCGTCACTCTGTCCCCTGAGCTACGGGCGCCTAAAGCCCCCGCCAATGGCGGGGGCAGAAACTTTGGGGTGAATGAGGGGACTCGAACCCCCGACCCCCAGGGCCACAACCTGGTGCTCTAACCAACTGAGCTACATCCACCAAAAACCGCCGCCATCACCCACATGACCTCGGCTCGTTTTGAGCATATCATACTCGGTCCGGGATCGCCAAGGCCTGACGACGTGAACACGCCGCGGCGCGAGTCAAAAGGTCCGCGGGCGCTTGAGGGCCAAAACGTCTCGACACACGATTCGCCGGACCGGCCGGGCCAGCGGATGCCAATCAAGGCAAACACGGCAATCGGCCGAGAACATCGGCCCAATATCCCGCCCGGCCGATCCGCACTCGTGACGGCGGCGGGGTCCGATGAGCAGGATGCGACCACAAGAAAACGCCGCCGTGCGGCACGGGGATGACGGCGACCGGCCCCAAGATGTCGTGTCCAGGCCCATGTGAATCTCACCCGCCCCGTGACCGCCACGACACGGGGATATCCATGGCGGATGGTCGAAGCGTTCGCCGAGCGCCCGCGCGCTGCGCTCCGGTGTCAAGGCGGCGTGTCCGCTGGAGACCGGTTGGCTGGCCCGGCGATCAGAGGTGGGCCGCGCCGATTGCCGCCCAGGATCGCTGACCGCGGGTGGCGGAGGTTCTCGCTCGGAGCGAGGATGAGGCAGTCGGCAGCCAACGAGACGCAGGCGTCGGGCTCACACGGCCCGTCGCCTGCGTCGGTCGGGTGTGTTCCGGCCCGCCGGGTCTCAGTCGCTTTCGATCGCAATGGCGCGACGGCCCGAGTTCGTGCTCTTCGGCACTGTGACCGTCAGCACGCCCCGCTTGAGCTGCGCCTTGACGCGATCGCCATCGGCGTCGGACGGCAAAGTCACTTCCCGATAAAAGTGACCCGCTGCCCGCTCGGTCATCCGCAACCGCCGCGACTCCGTCTTCCGCTGCGTGTGCTTCTCCCCGCTGATGACCAGGACACTGCCCTCCATGGCCACCGAGACATCCTTCGCGTCCACACCCGGCAGGTCGACATGGACGTAGTAGTGGCTCTCGTCTTCGTCGATGTCCATGGCCGGGGACAGGGTCAAATCGGCGGCACCGTCGGCGTACAAACCCCAACCCTGGAGCCACCGGTCAAACATCTGGTTAATGTCGTTGTGGAACTGCACCACCGGATCGCGATCGGCCGAGCGCCGAATAGGAAGCCAACTCATCCTCGGTCCCTCCTTTGACTTTGACTAATGTTGACCTTCCCACTCCTATATGGATCCGGTGAACGATCTTGTCAAGACGGCAGCGGCCACTTTAATCGGGCCCAACAGCCGCGTCTGGACATCGGGTGACGTGCCCGGATCCCACGTGCCACAAATCGAGTGCCGGCACCGGACTGGCCGTCCACAGGGTTTAGCGGGCCGAGAACCGGCCCTTCGCCGCCCGTCCTGCCGGGTGCCTGGCGGCGCCTCGAGCCGTCGGAACCGGATGTGCAGGGAAGCAAGGCACCCACCGCTTGGCATTGTGGGTGGGGGTGTAGCGCCAGTCGAGGACGGGGAAGCTTGGCGCCCCCCGCTGTTGGGCGCGGTCTGACAGCGTCTCTTGCCGCAAGGTCACCATTGCCGCTGGCACCCCGGCGCCGATGGCCACACTCCTCCGGTAAAGACGACCTCCCCAAAGGCGCGTGCCGCCGTCGTTACATAGCCCCCTGCATGAGCCGCCCTGTCTGCTGTCCGACCCGGACATCGTCGGCTCTACCAGGAGGACAGCACTGAATCCGCACATGGCCACCCTGGCTCCACCCACACCTCGCCTCACGGGGCGAGCAAGCCTCCACCGGTCCGAGTCCGGGGACTAGCTTCTAAGGCGAGCTCGGATGTCTCGCCACGCGGTCGCTTTCACGGACGTGATCCTGACGCCGCGTGGCGGGAATGCCCTCTGGCTGGGAACAAGAAAGCCCCGCGACTTGGCGGGGCTTTGAAATGTATTGGCGTCCCCGGCAGGATTCGAACCTGCGACACCGGGATTAGAAGTCCCGCGCTCTATCCAGCTGAGCTACGGGGACAAAACTTCTTGGAAATGGTCGGGGCGGAGGGATTCGAACCCCCGACCCCTTGCTCCCAAAGCAAGTGCGCTACCAAGCTGCGCCACGCCCCGGCCCTTCGTTGAGCATTTCGATGCTAGCACGGCGCTCGCATGGGGTCAACGCCCGCCCCGGCGCACCGACCACGTGAGCCCCGCCACAATCACGATCACCGCGACCAAACCGCCCAGCAGGCGGAGTCCCGCATGAGCCACCAGCCCGCCCAGCGCCAAGGCTAACAGCCCCATTACAGCCAGCAGCGGATCGTCGACAAACAGGCCGTAAATCTCTCGCCATGCCTTCATGCCGCGTTACGCTCCCGCCGCTTGAGTTGCGTCACCAATCCCTGGCTCAGCAGGAGCCAGATAATCACCAGTCCCACCAATGCCAGCTCGGCCCCCGGCCATTGGATGCCCAGCGCCGCGCCCGCCCAATAGGTGCCGAACGTCGTCAGCATCACACCCACGACAAACTTCATCACATTTTCAGGGACTCGGGTCAGCGGCGCCCGCAGCACAATGCCGAGGCTCAACACCACCACCAACCCCGCCAAGGCGCCGGCGATGGCCGACGGGAAGGCTTGGGCCGCCGATCCCATCGTCAGCACGATCACGACGACTTCCAGCCCTTCCAAGAACACACCGTTGAAGGCCGTGGCCGTGGCTTCGAAGTCACTCACATCGTCGCGGCTCAAGCGCTGACGCTCACGGTCGAACGCCACCGCTTCGTCATGCAGCGCCGCCCGGCCCGCGAAACGCAGGATGGACTTCCGGAGCCACTTCAACCCGAACAGGAGCAGCAGCACCCCAATGACGCCTTTGAGCACATCCAACGGCACGAAGCGCAGGACCGCCACGCCCAGCACGGCCACCAGCAGTGCCAGGGCCAGCACCGCCAAGACAGTGCCGCGCAGGGCCTGCCGAAATCCGCGGACAGCCCCCACCGCCATCACGATCGTGAGGGCCTCGATGAACTCAACCGACGCCGCCAAAAAAGAAGCCAGCGCGACCGTATAAACCATTGTGCGCACCTCGCGGGACCTTTGTTGATGCGTTGCCGTTTTATTATACAGACTCTTCGGCGTCCGTACGGGGAAACCCGCCTCCGGGGTCCGCTCAAAAATCGGAGCCGGCCGTCTCCCCCCGGCCCAGCCTTTGCATCAGCGCGCGCACGGCGCGGCCGCGGTGCGAGGACTGATCCTTTTCGCGCGGCGTCAGCTCCGCCATCGTGCGCCCATCCGGCAGCACAAACCCCGGGTCGTAGCCAAATCCCCGCAGCCCCCGAGGCACGAACCCCAGGTGCCCTTCCACCACGCCCTCGGCGGACGCCTGCCGGCCGTCCGGCCACGCCAGCACGACCACCGCCCGCATCCGGCACGTGCGCCGCTCCCACGGGACATCCACCGTCTCCATCAGGACCGCCCGCAGATTCTCGGCCGGATCCGCGCTTTTGTAGTGGGCGGAGTAAAGGCCGGGCCGGCCGGCCAAGGCGTCCACCTCCAAGCCGGAATCGTCGGCCAAAGCCGGCCGGCCCAGGCGGCGCGCCACAGAGACCGCCTTGAGGGCGGCGTTTTCGGCGTAACTCTGCCCCGTCTCCGGCACCACTTCGGCTTCTCCGACAAACGCGGGCGCTATCTCGACGCCGTACGGCGCCAGAAGCCGCTGGAACTCCTCGGCCTTTCCCGGGTTGTGACTCGCCAGAATCCACTCAAGACCCCGCAATCACCCGTGCCCCCTCCGGAAACACCTGCTGCATGACGGCCACCAGGCGGTCCACCCCGAGACGGGCGGCCTCCAGCATGCCACCCAGCTCCTCATGCGAAAACAACCCGTGCTCGGCCGATGCCTGCAGTTCCACCAGCCGATGCCCGGCCGTCATGGCGCAGTTGAAGTCCACGTCGATGCGCGAGTCTTCTTCGAAGCACAGATCGAGAAGGACGGCGCCTTCACGGAGCCCGACACTGGTCGCCGCCAGCCAGTCCCGCAGCGGCCGCCCGCTGGGCTGCACGGCCGCCACCGCTTGGGCCAGAGCCAGGAACCCGGCCGTGATGCCCGCCGTGCGCGTGCCCCCGTCGGCTTGAATCACGTCCACGTCGAGGGTGTAGGTCCGCTCCCCCAGGGCCGGCAGGTCCGTCACCGCGCGCAGCGACCGGGCGATGATGCGCTGAATCTCGGCGGTTCGCCCCTGGACCCGACCCCGCGCCGCTTCGCGCACGGTCCGCTCCCGGGTGGCCCGCGGCAGCATTCCGTATTCGGCATGCACCCAGCCCTGTCCCTGGCCGCGCAGAAACGGAGGCACCTTGGCCTCCATGGTGGCGGTGACCCGCACTTCGGTCTGGCCGAGACGCATGAGGCAGGAGCCCTCGGCCCAGGCGCTGACCCCCATCGTGAAATGGACCGGCCTCAGCTCCAACTCCCGGCGTCCGTCGCTGCGTTCCACACCGCACCCTCCTAAAAAGACCCTCCCGCCAAGGGAGGGTCAAATCTGGTGGAGGCGGGGACGTGCTGCCCGTCCCGTCCGAAGACACGTCATGCCCAACCGCTACGAGCGTAGCCCTGCGAACTGTCTTGCCTCCGCGGGTGCGCAGAGCCCGCCCCCGGATGGCCAGCCTCTAAATTTCCCCGACGCGACCGAGGCGGTCCGCGAGGGTATCCGGTCGATTTACGTCTGCGACGCCGGCCCGGAACGGCCTCCGCAGAACGTTAGCTGAGTTAAGCAGCTAAAGCGAATTCAGTGTTGTTCTTGGCAGGTAATGCTGCCCGCTGTTTAACGAGGAACGGACCTCGGCTCGCTGTTCGGCACCCCGACATCCCCGTCGAATCTAGTTCGCCCCCAACTTACCTCCGGCGGTCCTTGAGCGCCCGGTCGATTCGCCGCGCCGCATCCTTCGCCGCCTCGCTGGCCCGCTTGTCGTACTGCTTCTTGCCGCGCGCCAGAGCCAGTTCGACTTTCGCGTGCCCGCGCTCATTAAAGTATACCCGAATCGGCACCAGTGTATAGCCCTGCTGCTTGACCTTGCCGGTCAGTTCGGCGATTTGGCGCCGATGCAGCAGCAGCTTGCGCGTCCGGTACGGATCGTGATTCCAGCGATTGCCGTGCGTGTAGGGACTGATGTGGCAGTTCAACAAGAAGCACTCGCCATGCTGGATCACGGCGTGACTGTCGCGCAGATTCACGTGACCCTGACGGAGCGACTTGACCTCCGTGCCCACCAGCTGAATGCCGGCCTCCATCACTTCGTCAAAAAAGTAATCGTGCCGCGCTTTTCGATTCTCCGCCACGGTTCGCTGCTCCCGCGCCACTGGCCGGTCCCCCTTCGGGAACGCTTATGATAATGGGCGGCCCACCCCGCGTCAAGGGCCGGACAGCCCCGATGGGCCGGTCCATCCGCACGCGGCCGACGCGTCGTCGCGCGCATCGGCCGCCTGATATCCCTCGTGGCCCTCGTATCCCAAGACCCCGACCAAACGAGTCCCCGGCGCATCCGCCCGAGACCACCAAGCCGGCCGCAACGCGAAGCGGCGCCCTGTCTCCGGCCCGGCCGCCAAAGCGTCTCCGGCATCCGGACGCGATGTGGTCGTCCTGAAGCTCCCGCGCCAGGCCGTGCACGCGCCTGGCCCGGATTGCCGGGCTCGGCGTCTCATCTCGCACCTGTAAACCACGGGCCGCGCTGTCCGGACCGGCGGCTTGGGCGGCTCGACGCGTCTTGGCCGCTCGGACGGGCCGGTCAGTCCTCCAGCGTGAACCCCGGTCGGATGGGAAAGTTGTCGGGCGGCGTCCGGAGCGGGCTCAGATGCGGCCGCTCCGCCTCGCCCAGCGCAATCCGCCCGGCCAGCCGGCCGATGGCGGGGCCCCGCATCACCCCAAAGCCGTTGTCCCCGCAGGCGACGGCCAGGCGCTCGCCCACGTAGCCCAGGAGCGGTCGCCGATCGGGAGTGGCGCCGACCACCCCGGCCCACGAGGTGACCAGGTGGGCGTCGCGCCCCACGGCCACCAATTCCGGCACCCGCCGGGCGAGGTCCTCGTGAAAATCGGCGTCCCCGCTCTCCTGGTAGGCGTCCGGGTCATGCTCGGTGAGGCGCGTGCCGTCTCCGGCCAAAAACGCGCGGGGACCGTCCGGCACCAGATACACGTCTGTGGCCAAGTCCCACACCATGGGAAAGCGATGGCCCGCGGGCATCGCCAGCGAGGCCAGCTGCACGCGGTAGGGGCGAAGCGGAATGTCAAACCCGGCTGTCTGCACCAACTTGCGGGTCCAGGACCCCGACGCCACCAGCACCCGTTCGGCGGCGATGGCCTCGTCCGGGCCAAACAGCATCACGCGGCGGTCCTCCACGGCAATGCGCACCAGCCGATGGGCGGTGCGCACCTGCAGCCCTTGTTCCCGGGCCGCCGCCACCGTCTGCTGGCAGTACGCGGTCGCATTGACGTGCCAGTCTTGGGGCAGCCACAACGCCGCCACGTCCGCGGGCGCCACGGCCAGTTCCGGAAACCGCGCGGCCATTTCCGCATGCGCCAGCACCTCGGTGGGGATGCCGCGCTCCCGGAGCGCGCCCGCCCGTGCCTCCAGGAGGTGGTGGCGCGACGGGTCGGCCAGCGTCATCAAGCCCAGCCGCTGCACCATGGTGGCATCGCCCGATGCCCGGCAGGCGGCGTCGTAAAGCGCACGGCTCTCCGACACCCAGGCTTGATCTTCCGGGTGCCAGAGCAGATCGGTGACGATGCCCCCCGCCTTGGCGCTCGCCTCCGACCCGACGCCGGGGCGCGCCTCCAGCAGCAGGACCGAATGCACGCCGCCCTCGACGGCCGCCGCCGCCGCGGAAACACCCCACACGCCGCCTCCGATGACCACCAGATCGTACATCCCGCCACTCCTTCCGCGCGCGTCAAACATCCCGCCGGGACCCATCCCCGCGGCGCTCGGCGACGGGATGCCACATGCCCTGGCCGGACCCGGGCGTCAGGATGCGGGTCGGGCGCGCCGGCGGCGCCGGGCCGGTCCCGGGGGCCGCTTGACCACGGGCGCCTGCGCCTTGGGCGCCTCGTCGGCCAGACGGAAGTCAATGCGGCGGGCGTCGCGATCCACACGGATCACCTGCACCATCACCGAATCGCCCAGCCGAAAGCGTTGACCCCGCCGCACGCCCGTCAGCGTGTAGTGCACCGGATCAAAGCGATATTGGTCGGGGGGCAGATCCTCCACCCGCACCAACCCTTCGACCAGCGTCTCCAACTCCACAAACATGCCGAAGCCGGCCACGCCCGAAATCACGCCGGGAAATGTCTCGCCCACTTTGTCCGCCATGAACTGCACCTGCTTGAGCTGCACCGACTGGCGCTCGGCGTCCATGGCGGCCCGTTCCTGGGTGGAGGCGACCTCGGCGACATCCGGGGCCGCCGTCCGCCAGGCCTCCATCGTCTCCGTGTCGTCCTGACGGCGGAGATGCGCGGTCAGCACCCGGTGGACAAAGAGGTCCGGGTAGCGTCGAATGGGCGAGGTGAAGTGCGTGTAGCAGTCCGAGGCCAGGCCGAAGTGACCGAGGTTCACGGCCGAGTAGCGCGCCTGGCGCATGGATCGGAGCAGCGCCTCGGTGATGACGCGTTCTTCCGGCGTGCCTTTGACCTCCTGCAACAGCTGCTTCAGCGCTCGGGGCGTCACCTCGGCGGGCAGCCGGTGGCCCAACGCGCCGGCCATCTCCCGAAAACTGGCCAGCTTGTCGTCCGCGGGCGGCTCATGAATGCGGTAGAGCACGGGAAGCCCCTTTTGGGTCAAGTAGCGCGCCACCGCCTCGTTGGCCAGCAGCATGAATTCTTCAATCAGGCTTTCCGCCGGACCCCGCTCACGCAGGTCGATGGCGACGGGCTTGCCGCTCTCATCCAACCGCACCTTGGCTTCGGGCAGATCAAAGTCCACCGCGCCGCGGGCCAGCCGCCGCGCCCGCAGCGCCTCGGCCAGCCGGTGCGCGTCGTGCAGCCAGGAGGCGATGTCCTCCAGCGCGCCGCTCTGTCCGGCCAGCACTTGGTTGACCGCCTCATAGGTCAGCCGGTGGCGGGTTTCGATCACGCTCTCGTGAAAGCGGGTGCGCAGCACGCGCCCATCCGGCGCCACCACGGCGAAGCACGACAACGTCAGGCGGCGTTGGCGCGGATTTAAACTGGCAATCTGGTTGGACAGCTCGGGCGGAAACATGGGGATGACGCGGTCGACCAGGTACACGCTGGTGCCGCGATGCAACGCCTCGCGGTCCAGGGCCGATTCGTACGGCACGTAGTGGCCCACGTCGGCGATGTGCACGCCCACTTCCCAGCCATCGTCCACCATGGTCAGGGAAATGGCGTCGTCCAAATCTTTGGCGTCCGCCCCATCAATGGTGACGACCAATTCCTGCGTCAAATCCAGCCGCCCGCGCAGCTCCTGCGCCCGAACATGCTGCGGCAGGAGGCGGGCCTCCCGGAGAACCGGCTCCGGGAAGCGGGCGGGGAGCTCCTGCTCCTCCATCACGACCCGCACGTCCAGCCCGGGCGCGCCCTCCGCCCCCAGCACCTCGGCGATGCGGCCGCGGGGATGCTGGCCGCTGCGGGTGGGCCAGGTCACCACTTCCGCCACCACCCAGTCGTTCACCCGCCCGGTGGCGCGGTCCCGCGCCCGCCCGACCACGATGGAGGGCAGGCGCGGGTCCGCCGGGACCACTTCCAACCGCCCCTCGTGCGCCTGCAGACGGCCCACCACCCGCGTGTTGCCCCGCTCGACGATGTCCATGATCTGGCCCTCGGGGCCCTCAGCCGACATCTTGCGCACCCACACCGACACCTGGTCGCCATGAAAGGCTCCGTTCAGGAGACGGGCGGGAATGAAGACGTCGGCGTCTCTCACCCCGGTGCCCACGAAACCGAAGCCCCTCGGGTTCATCCGCAATTCGCCGGTGATTCGCTCCAGCATCACACGCGACTGCGGCATCCGGAGCAACCAGCCCTCCGCCACCAGTTGGTCAATTTCGGCGCGCGCGTCCCCGCCGCCGTGGATTTGACCCAAGAGGCGAAGCAACTCCCGCTCCGGCTGCGGTCCTTCCTGCAACTCTTGCCAAACCCGTCGGATCCAGCCCTGGCGGTGCGGCCCCGTCTGCCGCACCGCCGGCATCCGCCGGGCCGGCGCTCCCACCACGCGCCGACGAGCCTCCGCGGGGGCTGTCCGCCCCGGCTTCGGTCCCGCCGTCATTCCGCGCCGCTTAGGCGCTTGTCCCTTGCCTGGAATCCCGATAGCCTCCCACTAATAAAAGTCGCCGTCCCTGCCGGGACGGCGCCCCAACGGTTTACCGCCACAGCCGGGACGCCACCAGCACCAAGACCATGAGCAGTCCGCCCAAAACCATGGTGGCGCGTTCCAGCACCTCGTCGATGCCCTTCTTCTTCCCGTACATCTGAGAGCTGGCGCCCATGATGGCGCCTCCGAGACCCGCCGTGCCGGTCTGCAGCAAAATCACCAGGCTCACCGCCACCGCCACCAGCACCAGCACCACCATCACCGCAGTCAACATTCACGGATCCACTCCCTGCGAGCCACGTCCCCACCGCGCCGCACCACTCGCCGCATTCTCGTCATTGTATCACACGTTGCCGCCGGGGCGCTTTACAGGGCGGCCGCCCGCGTCTATACTGCCGCCAGGCGCCCTGCGCGCCGACCCTGGGGAGGAGGCCGCCGGCGATGTACGAGCGATCCTGCTGACAGACTCTCTGTTGGAGGGATCGGTATGTTGTTGGCGCGCACGCTCCATGTGTCTTTTGCCTATCCGGGCCAGGACCCGCTGTTGTCGGATCTGACGCTCAGCGTCGCCCACAAGCAGCGGGTGGTGTTGATCGGTCCGAACGGTGCGGGCAAATCGACGCTGCTCCGCATGCTGGCCGGAGATCTCCCGCCGACCGCGGGCCGGGTGGATTGGGCTGCCGGATTGAAGCTCCGCTGGGTGCGGCAGAGCCTGGAACGCCCGGATGACCCCGGCAGCGGCGGTGAGCGCCGGTTTCGCGACATTATGGACAGCCTGGTGGCGGACTGCGACCTCATCCTGTTGGACGAGCCCACCAATCATCTGGACCAAGACCATGGCGAGGCCCTGGCGCGCCGGTTGCAGAACCATGGCGGCGCCCTGCTGGTCGTGACCCACGACCGCGCCTTCGGCGACCGGCTGGCCGAGACCACCTGGCTCTTGGACCACGGGCGGGTGCGCGTCGTGCCGGGCACGCCCAGCCACGTCCTGGAGCTGACGGCGGCGGAGCAGGCGGCCGCGTGGGCCCACCACGCCGCGTCCCGGGAGGAGGCGGCCCGTCTGCAGGCCGCCGCCGCGCGCCAGGCGGAACGAGCGCGGCGGGCGCATCGGGCCGCCGGACACCGAAGTCCCTATGCCGAAGCGCGCGCCAAACGCATGGACCGCCAAACCCAGGCCATGGAAAAGCGCGTGGGCCGGGAACGCGCGCGGCAGCCACGCCCCGACCTTCCTCCCACGCCGGTGCACTGGCGCACCGTGCCGGCGGCCGCCGGTCCGCCCGTCGCGCTGCATGTGCGCGGGTTGACCATCCGCCGGGGACATCTGGACCTGCAGGATTGGCACCGGGACGTCCGCCGGGGGGACCGCCTCGTCATCATCGGCCGCAACGGCGCCGGCAAGTCCACCTTGCTGGAGACGCTGGCCGGGCGGCGGCTCCCGGACGCCGGCGAGGTGCGCAGCGCCCCCGGCGTGGTCCTCGCCTATGCGCCGCAGCTGACCGACGAGGCGCCCGACGTCACCGTCTTGGACTACCTCCGCCGCCGGGGCGCCGACCCGTCGACCGCCCAGATCTTCGCCACCGGAGCGGGCCTGACGGGCGGACGGCTGCAGCTGCCCGTTTCCCGCCTGTCCGGCGGCGAGCAGCGTCGGCTGGCCATCGTGGGCGCACTGGCGGCCGGCGCCCAGGTGGTCTTTCTGGACGAGCCGACCTTGGATTTGGATATGATGGCGCGCGACGCGTTTTACCAGTTTCTCCCCCACATCGCCGCCACCTTGGTGGTGGCGACGCACGATCCCTTGCTGGTGGAGGCGTTGGGCGCCGAGCCGCTGGATCTGGACCGCCTGCGCGGCGGACGTCTCCCCGCCGCCCCGCCGGCCGTGGACGCCGAGGACCTCCGCCGCCGCCTGCAGGCCCTCGCCGAGACGCCCCCGCCGTCTGGCCGATAGGGCACGGCCGCCGACCGGCGATCGGCGGCCGGACACCGCTTTTGGTTCAGAAGAGCCGGGGCGCCGTGCTCTCGGCGACGTGCGCCGCCGTGTCCAGGAATGCGCAGATGCCCTTGTGGCGATACTTGCGGGCGATCGACAGGAATTCCGCCGCGTCGGCGGCGGTGGCGTCCGACCGCAGCAGCACGCCGGTCCGCTCGGCCATAATCTGGCTGCCCTTCACACAGACGGGACACTTGCCGCAGCTTTCCCGCGCAAAAAAGTCCAGCACCTCCTGCAGCATGGACCCCAACCCGCGGTCGGACCCCACCGCGATAATCGAGGCGCCCAGTCCGGAGCCGATGGCGCGCAGCGCGCTCGCCTCCAAGGCCACTCCGAAGTCCGGCGGCAGGATGGGCGGCATCGAATATCCGCCCGGCAGCACCGCCACCAGTTCCGAGCCGGGGAGCGCCCCGCCGCCGACGGCCAGCAGATCCGCCAGAGGGGTGCCCAAAGCGAGCTCGTACACCCCGGGCGCCCGCACATCCCCGGACAGGGAGAAAAGCGCCGGGCGTTCGGCCCGAAACCAGTCGGGACCGCGTTCCAGCACCAGGGCGGCGGCCGCCAGCGTCTCCACGTTGTTGACCACCGTCGGAGCGCCCCGGTAGCCCTTCTGACTGGGATAGGGAGGCTTGTGCCACGGCTGCGCCGGCTCGTGCATAAGCACGTTGATGAGGGCCGTCTCCTCCCCGGCGATGTACACATGCGTTTCCGGAACCAGGGTGAGCGGCACCGCCGCCAGTCCGGCCCGCCCAATCTCCGCCCAGGCCGTGGTCAATGCCGCCAGCGCCGCCTGAAACTCGTCGTTCACATAGAAAATAACGGCCGACGCGGACAGCGCCCGCGCCGCAATCAACACGCCCTCCAACACCCGGTGAGGAGCCCGGGCCATCAGGGTGCGATCCTTGTAGGACCCCGGCTCGCCCTCGGCGCCGTTGACGACCAGATAGCGCGTCCCGGCCGGCGCCTCCGCCACCATTCGCCACTTGCGCCCGGTCGGAAAGCCGGCCCCGCCGCGCCCGAGGAGGTCGCTGGCCTCCACGGCGGCCACGATCTCCAAGGGATCCATCCGCTCCGCTCGACGGAGCCCTTCATATCCCCCGCGCTGCTGGTAGGCGGCCAGATCCTCCGGGACCGGCGTGTCCTGCTGGGGCAGGAAGACACCCAATCCGGTTCCCTCCTTGACTTCCAAGACGCCGTGCGGCGTCCTCTGCCAGGATACCGTGGCCGACCGGGGACATCAAGCGCGCGCGGCCAGGGCCATTAGGGTCTTGACCCACCCCAGGAGGGAGGAGGCGGAATCGGCCAGCAGCTCCACCCCCCGCTCTTGCAGCACGGTCCAGGCCAGAGCGCCCGGCGCGCCTCCGAGCACGCCGCCAAAGAGGCAGGGCGCCAAATGCCGCGGACGATCCGTCTCATAGCGCGCCGCGGCAATCCAATCGTCGACATTGTCCCCCACGTACAGCATCACGCGGGGGCCAAAGCGTTCCGCCAACTGCCGCAGTCCCGACGGATCGGGCTTGGACACACCGCTGTCCCGCGTGATGATGGCGTTGTCGTCAAACAGACTTTCCAGTCCCAGCATCCGGAGCGACTGCCGGAGCTCGCCTCGCGTCCGGCCGGTGTAGACCCCGCACCGCGCCCCCGGGGGCAGATCCATGGCCGTGACGAGGGGCCGCTCGCGCTGCATCAAGCCCTCGCCGCGGGGACCCTCCGGCACGTGGCCGTACACCTCCGGACTGGCATCGCCCGCGTACAGCTCCATCAGCAGCTCCTCCAGGCGGCTTCGATCCAATTCGCCGGTGACCGCGCGCCGCTGGGCGGCGGTCAGCGCCTCCAGCACCAAATCCTGAAATCCGGTCAACCCGCCGCCGGTGCGGGACAGCTGGCGAGACACGTCCGCCAGCGTCGGTTTGAGCCGGCGCAGATCCGCCACGTTGCGATGCCCCTCGGCCCGGGCGCGCACCAAATAGAAGAGGACCACCGCGTAGGCGAGATCCCAATCGTCGTTGAAGCCTCCCGCCGCCTTGAAATCCGCGATGTCGTGCGCCTGCAGCGCCAGGCCCTCGGCCTCGAAACCCGCCTCGGCCAGATAGCGCTGGACGGCGCTGGCCACCACCTGCGGCAGGCTCGCCGACACATCCACCAGCACGCCGTCCACGTCAAACACAATCAGATCCGCCAACTCAGCCAGCGAGCAGGCCCGCAGCGATGCATACACGCCCGGCGCCACCCGCAGCAGATGTCCGTTCACCGCGCGAACACCTCGCGTCCCGCGTAGGTCAGGCTCGGGTCGTCGGCCTCGATCATCAAAAGCCGGTTGTACTTGGCCACACGCTCGCCCCGCGCCGGCGCGCCGGTTTTGATTTGCCCCGCGTTGACGGCCACCGCCAGATCGGCAATCGCCGTGTCCTCGGTCTCCCCGGATCGGTGGGACACGACCGTGGCCCACCGAGCCTGCTGCGCGATGCGCATCGTCTCCAACGTTTCGCTGACCGTCCCGATTTGATTGAGTTTGATGAGGATGGCGTTGGCCGATCCTTCGGCAATCCCGCGGCGGAGCCGCGTCGGATCGGTGACGAAAATGTCGTCGCCCACCAGCTGCACCTGCCCGCCCAGCCGCTGGCAGAGCAGGTGCCAGCCCTCCCAGTCGTCCTCCGCCAGCCCGTCCTCCAGGCTGATGATGGGGTAGTCGCTCAACAGCTCCTCGTACCAATCGACCAGTTCCGCACTGGTGAACGGGCGGCCGCCGACATGGTACCGTCCGTTCCGGTAGAGGCCGCTGGCGGCCACGTCCACCGCCAGCGCCACGTCCTGGCCCGGCGTGAAGCCGGCGTCGCCGATGGATTCCACCAAGAGATCCAGCGCCGCCCGATCATGGGGCAGGTCGGGGGCAAACCCGCCCTCGTCACCCACCGCCGTGCGGAGATGCTGCGCCTGCAGCCGCGCCTTCAGCGCGTGATACGTCTCCGCCGCCATGCGCAGCGCCTCGCGAAAGGTCGGTGCCCCGACCGGCACCAACAGGAACTCCTGAATGTCCACATTGTTGTCCGCATGCGCGCCGCCGTTCAGGACGTTCAACTGCGGCACCGGCAGCTGCCGGGCGCGGGCGCCGCCCAAGTGGCGGTAGAGCGGGACGCCCAACTGGCGAGCGCGGGCGACCGCGGCGGCCAGCGAAACCCCGAGCAGGGCATTGGCGCCCAGGCGCGCCTTGTGGGGATCTCCGTCCAGATTGATCAGCGTGGCGTCGAGACCAGCCTGGTCCTCTGCGTGCAGACCCGCGACACCGGGCGCCAGGATCTGCTCCACGTGCCGGCAGGCGGTCTCCACCCCCCGGCCTCCATATCGCGCGCCGCCGTCGCGCACCTCCACCGCCTCATGGACCCCGGTGGAGGCACCCGACGGCACGCGGGCCAGCCCCTCCGTGCCGTCGGCCAGCCGCACGCACACGGCCAGCGTGGGATTGCCCCGCGAATCCAAAATCTCGTAAGCCCGCACCGCCTCGATCCGATCATCCCGCTCACGCATGATCTGACTCCTTTGCCGCTGTCGTGTGCGCCAACACCCGGCCCGTCATGGCGGCGGGGATCGGCTGGCCCATCAGCCAGAGCACCGTCGGCGCGACATCGGCCAGACCGCCGCCGTCATCCAGCGCCAGCCCCGCCGCGTCCGCGCCCACCACCACCAGCGGGACCGGCGCGTCGGTGTGGTTGGTGTCCGGCTCCCCGTAGGCATCCAGCATCCGTTCGGCATTTCCGTGATCGGCGGTGATGACCAGCCAATCCCCGTGGGCCAGCACCGCGTCGGCAATTTGCCCAATCCCCTGATCCACGGCCCGCACCCCCGCCCGGGCGGCATCCAGCTTGCCGGTGTGACCCAGCATGTCGCTGTTGGCATAGTTCAGCAGGATAAAGTCGTAGGCGCCGCCCGCGATGGCCTTCAGGACGGCGTCGGTGATGCCGGCGGCCGACATCTCCGGCTGAAGGTCGTAGGTGGCCACCTTCGGCGAGGGAATGAGCGTGCGATCCTCGCCCGGGTAGGGGCGCTCAACGCCGCCGTTGAAGAAGAACGTCACATGGGCATACTTTTCGGTCTCCGCCACATGAAACTGCGTGAGGCCCCGCTTGGACAGCCACTCCGCCAAGTTGTCCGGCACGTCCTGAGGAGGAAACACGTGGGGGACGGGAAAGTTCTCGTCATAGAGCGTCATGCCGCCCACCCAAGCCACCGGCCCCGCCGGGCGCGCAAAGGCCGTGAAGGCGGGATCCGCCAGCGCATGCAGCAGCTGGCGCACCCGGTCGGCGCGGAAATTGAAGAGGAAGACGGGATCCTCCGGCGCGATGGGACCGACGGGCTCGCCGTCCTCATCCACCACCACGGTGGGCAGCACAAACTCGTCGAACCGCCCCGCCTGGTAGTTGGCGGCCAGCGCCTCGGGGGCGCTCCGCGCCCGGGGACCCTTCGCCTCCACCATGGCCCGGTAGGCCAGTTCCGTTCGCTCCCACCGGTTGTCCCGGTCCATGCCGTAGTAGCGGCCCATGAGCGTCGCCACCCGGCCCACGCCGATGTCCCCCAGAGCGTCCGCCAAGGCCGCCAAATACCGCATGCCGCTCTCCGGCGGCACGTCCCGCCCGTCCAGCGCCAAGTGCAGGGCCACGTCCCCGACGCCCCGGTCGCGCGCCATGCGCAAGAGCGCGAACAGGTGCTCCTGGTGGCTGTGCACCCCGCCGTCGGACAGCAGGCCAAACAAGTGGAGGCGCCGCCCGCGGGCCCGCTCGAACGCTTCGGCCAGCACGGGGCTGGCGGCGAGGCTCCCGTCGTCGATGGCGCGAAACACGCGCGCCAAGTTTTGGAAGACCACCCGGCCGGCGCCGATGGTCAGATGGCCGACATTGGAATCGCCCACCTGGCCCGGGATGAGGCCCACGGCTTCCCCGTGGGCCTGGAGCTGGGTGTGGGGATAGCGCTGCCACAGGTCCGCAAAATGCGCGGCCGGCGCTTCGGTGATGGCGTTGTCGGGCGCCGGGTCGCGAAGGCCCCACCCATCCAGCACCATGAGGACCACAGTTTTTCGATTCAAGAGAGCCTCCTTCATTCGTGGTCGGGCTCAGCCGACCGCCCCGCGCGGCGCGCGCCGCGGCGGGCGCTCACCCCGGCAGCCGCGCCATGGCCAAAAACTGCTGGACATCGAGGGAGGCGCCCCCGACCAGCGCTCCGTCAATGTCGGGCTCGGCCCAGAAGGCGCCCAGGTTGCCGGCGTTGACGCTGCCCCCGTACAGCACCCGCAACGTCCGCCCGGCGTCGCCCCAGGCCTCCGTCACGTCCCGGCGCACCGTCGCCGCCACCTCGTTCGCCTCGGCCGGGCGCGGCACCTGGCCGCTGCCGATGGCCCAGACCGGCTCGTACGCCACGACCAGGGCCGCATACGGCGTGGCCAGCTGGCCCAGGACCGCGCCCACCTGGCGATGGATGACGGCTTCGGTGTCGCCGCGCTCCCGTTCGGCCGCGGTCTCGCCCACGCAGACGATGGGGATGAGCCCGGCGGCGATGGCGGCCTCGACTTTGTCCGCCACCATCAGGTCGGTTTCGCCGAAGTGGCGCCGCCGCTCCGAGTGGCCCACCAGCACATAGCGGGCCCCGGCCTCCCGCAGCAAGTAGCCGGACACGGCGCCGGTCAAGGCGCCCTCACGGCCGGGATCCAAGTTTTGCGCCCCCACCGCGACGTGCACCGCCGTCAGTCGCTGGGCCAACCCCGCCAGCGCCGGCAGAGTGGGGCAGACGACGACATCCAGACCCGCGGGCCAGGGCTCCGCCTCGGCCTGCCGACACAATTCCCGCGCCCAGGCCAACGACTCGCCCACGGTCTTGTACATCTTCCAGTTGGCCGCCAACAGCCGCCGCCTAGTCATCGTCCCGCTCCAACACGGCCACGCCGGGCAGCGTCCGCCCTTCCAGGAGTTCCAGCGCGGCGCCGCCCCCCGTGGAAATGTGCGTCAGCCGCTCCGCCACGCCCGCCTGATGCACGGCCGCCGCGGAATCTCCGCCGCCCACCACCACCTTGGCGTCCAGGTCGGCCAGCAGCCGGGCCACCTGGTCCGTGCCGGACCGGAAACGATCCCATTCAAAGACGCCCATCGGCCCGTTCCAAAAGACCGTGCGCGCCCCCCGGAGCGCCTCCCGCATTTGCGCCACCGTCGCCGGCCCAATGTCGAGCGCCATTTCCAGCGGCCGCATCTCCCCCACGGCGGCCACCCGGGCCGGTGCGTCGGCCCGGAAGTCCTCCGCCGCCACCACGTCCACCGGCAGCAGCAGTGGACAGTTGAGCCGGCGCGCATCGGCCAGCAGATCCCGCGCCATGCCGAGCGCCTCCTCTTCCACCCGCGATCGCCCCAGCGCCAAGCCTTCGGCGGCCAGAAACGTGTTGGCCATCCCGCCGCCCAGGATAAGACCGTCGGCGCGCGGAATCAGCGCCTTCAAGAGCCGGATCTTGTCCGACACCTTCGCTCCCCCCACCAGCACCCAGTAGGGTCGGTCGGGGCGTCCCAGAATCTCCGCCAGCGCCCACAGCTCCCGCGCCATCAGCTCCCCCGCCGCCGCCGGCAGCCAGTGCGCCACCCCCTCGGTGCTGGCGTGGGCGCGGTGGGCCGATCCGAACGCATCGTCCACATACACGTCCCCCAATTCCGCCAAAGCGCGCGCGAACGTGGCGTCATCGGCCTCTTCGCGGGGGTCAAAGCGCAGGTTCTCCAACAGCGCCACCTGGCCCGGCTCCAGCGCCGCCACCGCCCGTTCGGCCACGGCCCCCACACACGCCGGCACGAACGCGACCGGTTGGTCCAGGAGGTGCGCCAGCCGATCCGCCACCGGCGCCAACGACAGGGCCGGATCGGGCCGGCCCCGGGGGCGGCCCAGATGACTCATCAAGATGACGCGGGCGCCGCGATCCTGGAGCCAGCGGATGGTGGGGAGGCTCTCCCGGATGCGCGTGTCGTCGGCCACCCGGCCGTCTTGGAGCGGCACATTGAAGTCCACGCGCACCAAGGCCCGCGTGCCCACTTCCACGGGCAGATCGGTCAGGCGCCGCAGTCCCATCAGTGAAATCCTCGCTCGCCGACGAACGCCGTCAACTCCACCAGACGGTTCGAGTACCCCCATTCGTTGTCGTACCACGCCATCACTTTGCCCAAGGGGCCAACCTCCATGGTGAGCGGCAGATCGACCACGGCGGAGCGGGGGTCGCCCCGAAAGTCGCTGGAGACGAGCGGCTTGGTGGACACGCCCAAATAGCGTCCCAGGGGCGACCGCGAAGCCTCCTCGAAGGCGCTGTTGATGGCCTCGACGCTGATGGGACGGCGGGCGACGAAAGCCAGGTCAATGATGGACACCACCGGGGTCGGCACCCGGAGCGAGATGCCGTCCATGCGTCCCTTCAGCTGCGGCAGCACGCGGTAGATGGCCTTGGCGGCGCCGGTGGAGGTGGGGATGATGTTTTCCGCCGCGGCCCGCGCCCGGCGCATATCCTTGTGCGGGAAATCCAGGAGCCGCTGGTCATTGGTGTAGGAATGCGCGGTGGTCATCACCCCGTGTTCGATGCCGAAGACCTCGTCCACGATCTTGGCCACCGGCGCCAGGCAGTTGGTGGTGCAGCTGGCGTTGGACAGCACGTCGTGCACCGCGGGTCGGTACGCGTCCTCGTTCACGCCCAGCACGACGGTCAGATCCTCGTGCTCGGCCGGCGCGGAGATGATGACCTTTTTGGCGCCGCCGCCCGTGATGTGCGCGCGCGCCCGGTCGGCATCGGTAAAGACCCCGGAACAGTCCACCACCACCTCCGCGCCCAGATCGCCCCACGGAATCCCGGCCGGCTCCCGATGGGCGCTGGTCGGAATGCGGCGCCCCTCCACCACGAGGGCGTTGTCGACCGCCTCCACCTGGTGCGACCAGATGCCGTAGTTGCTGTCGTACTGCAGCAGGTGCGCGCAGGTGACCGCATCCTCCAGTGCATTGATGGCCACAATCTCCAGATCATCCCGCTCTTGCGCGATGCGGAAGAATCGTCGCCCGATACTGCCGAATCCATTGATCCCCACGCGTGTCGTCGCCAAGGCAGCACCCCCTCGGAGTTCTCGTGCCGCCGGCCGGACCAAGTCCGGCGGCCGGCGCCGAACGGCTCCCTTCCGGTGGCCGTCCGATTCCATTGTACCTGGTTTGGACGCCCCGCCGCAGCCGCTTGGGCCGGCGATGCCCGGTCCCGCCGCTCAGTTGGAGGTGTGGCGGCTTCCTGTCACCATGTAGCCGATCCATTCCCCCAGATTGGTGGCATGGTCGGCGATCCGCTCCAGGTAATTGGCCACAAACAGCAGATGCGTGCCCTGATGCACGGTCTCCGGGCGCGCCCGCATCAACTCCAGCAGGTCACGAAAAATTTGGCTGTAGAGGTGATCCACTTCGTCGTCCATGCGGATCATCAGCATGGCCATATCGACGTCGCGCGCCACGTAGGCGTTCAGGGCGGACCGCACCATGTAGGCGGCCACCGTCGCCATGCGCGGGATGTCCACCAGCGGTTTGACCGGCGGCTCCTGGCCCAGTTGCCGGGTCACCTTGGCGATGTCGGCCGCGTGATCGGCCATGCGCTCCAAATCGGTGATGATCTTCAGGGCTGTGGAGACGGTGCGCAGATCGCCCGCCATGGGCTGCTGGAGCGCCAGGAGGGTGAGGCATCGCCGCTCAATCTCCATTTCCAGCGAGTCCACCGCGTCATCGGCGTCAATCACCTCCTGCGCCAGCACCACGTCGCGCTCGGTCAGCGACTGCACGGCGCGGGCGATCTGCTCCTCCACCAAAGCTCCCATCCGGAGCAGTTCCTGCTCCAGGGCATTGAGTTCGGTATGAAACTGCTCGCGAGCCATGGCCTCGCCCCTCTCGTCGCGTCGGTCAGCCGTCGGCCCGGCCGGTCAAATAGTCTTCCGTGCGCCGATCCCGCGGCGCCGTGAAAATCTCCGGAGTGGGGCCCGTCTCCACCAGGGCGCCCCGATCCAAAAACGCCGTGAAGTCGGAGATGCGCGCGGCCTGCTGGAGATTGTGCGTCACGACCACGATGGTGTAGCGGCCGCGCAGCTGTCCGATGAGCTCCTCGGTGCGCGCGGTGGACAGCGGATCCAGGGACGCGGTCGGTTCATCCATCAGCAGCACCTCCGGAGCCACCGCCAAGGCCCGCGCCAAACAGAGCCGCTGCTGCTGGCCCCCCGAGAGCGAGAGGGCCGGGCGGCGCAGCTTGCCCCGCACCTCATCCCACAGGTTCGCCTGACGCAGGCTGCTTTCCACGATGGCGCGCAGGGCCTCGCGCCGCCGCTCGCCCAGCAGGCGCGGGCCGTAGGCCACATTGTCGAAGATGCTGAACGGAAACGGGTTCGGCTGCTGAAACACCATGCCCACGCGCCGCCGCAGGCGGGCCACATCGGTCAGGGGATCCAGCACGTTGTCCGCCCCGAGATAGACGGCCCCCTCCACCCGCACGCCGGGGACGCGATCGACCAGCCGGTTCAGCACCCGCAGCAGGGTCGACTTGCCGCAGCCCGACGGGCCAATCACCGCCATCACCGAACCGCCCGCCACGGCCAGGGTGATGCGCCGCAGGGCCGTCTGGGCGTGATAATGCACGCTCAGATCCTGGATCGAAAGTCCCGGCGCGCCAGCCGCGCGCGGCCCCGGTCGCTCCATCGCCGCATCCTCCTCAGCCGCGAATGCCTGCCCGCCGCCCGAGCCAGTGGGCCAACCCGCCGCCCACCAACAGCACCGCCCCCATCAGCCCCAGCAGCACCAGGCCCGTCGCGGCGGCCACCTGATTGGCATCGGGCATCAGACCCTCTGTGCGCACCTGCCAGAGGTGAACGGCCAGCGTGGCGCCGGGCGCCCACAGGCTCCACGTGAACTGCGCCGGCGTATTGGCCCCGGCTGTGTAGATCAGGGCGGCCGCCTCCCCCAGCAGCCGGGCGCCGCCGACCGCCAGAGCCGACACCAGGGCCGGCAGCGCCTCGGGCACCACCACCCGCCACACGGTGGTCCAGACCGAGGCCCCGAGAGCCAGGGACGCTTCCCGGCGCGCATCGGCCACCTGCCGCAGCACCGGAATGCCGGCCGCGGCGACCCACGGCAGATTGATGGCGCCGAGGGCCAGCATGCCGGCCAGCCGGGAAAAGGGCCAATGCGCCACCGCCACCAGCAGCGTGAACAAGGCCAGGCCCACCACCACCGAGGGGAGGGCGGACAGCAGCGTGGCCAGCTCCTCGATCCACCGGCCGCCGCCGTACTCGGTCCGATGGATGGCCGCCAGCAGTCCCAACGGCACGCTCAGCAGCAACCCGCCCGCCACCATGTAGACGGTGTTGAACACGAGGGGGCCCACACCCCCGCCCGCGGTCAGCGCCCGGGGTCCGGCGGTGACAAAGTGCCAGCTCAAGAGCGGCCATCCCGACGTGAGGACCTCCAGCACGACGGATGCCAGCAGCGCGGCGCCGGCCACCGCGACCACCCAGATGAGCCAGGTCAGCGCGCCGGTCTTCATGGCCGTCCCCCCTCCCATTGCCGCAGCTGGCGAGACAGCCACCACGCCCCCAGCAGCAGGAGCAGGGCCATGAGGCTCACCGCGTCGCCGCCGGGGCTGCCCGGCGGCCAGATGGCCATGTTCATCAGAATCCCCGTGGTGAGGGTGCTGCCGGGACGGTCCAGGGCCAGGCTGGCCACGGCCTGACTGCCCACCACCATCTGCACGGCCATCGTCTCCGCCAGCGCGCGCCCGGTGGCCAGGAGCACCGCCCGCGCCAGGCCGGGCGACGCCGCCGGGATGGTGAGGCGCATCAGGGTCTGGTCGGGGTCGGCGCCCAGCGCATCCGACGCATCTTCCCACGTGGCGGGCACGCCTTCAATGGCGCCCAGGGCCAAAACGGCCAAGGTGGGCGTGATCATGACGCCCACCGTCAGCCCGGCCGCCAGCAGACTGAAGCCCGGTCCGTGCGTCCAGCTCCGGATCCAAGGGACCACCGTGTTGAGACCCCACCAGCCCAAAATCACCGAGGGCACGGCGGTAAACGCCGTCAGGCCGCCGCGGGCGGCCGGGCGCGCCCAGGCCGCCAGTCGCCGGCCCACCGCCAGGGCCAGCGCCAGACCCAGGCCCGACGCGACGAGGAGGGCCAGGACGCCGACGACGACCGACCCCCAGAGATAAGGCAAAAGGCCGAAACGGCCCGACTCGGGCGCCCACGTCTTGCCGAGCAGCACCGGCGTCCAGCCGAACCGGGACAGGAGGGTCAGCGCGTCAAATCCGCTCCAGGCGGCCAAGGCGGCCAGCATCGCCGCCAACACGGCGGCGGCCATGAGACCCCACACCCGATCCGGCGCCACTCTCCGGCCCATGCACGACTCCTGTTCCGCTGCCGCCCGGACACGCCCTGATACCGTAGCGCCCCCGCAAGGGCGAGCGGGCCGCATACCGCGCGAAGTCGGCGACCGGCCACGCCGCCCCGCGCCGCCAATAAAGCCCCACGGGAGCCTGATAGGGCCAGTCTCGCCCAAGATAGCGCCGGCCGTCCAGGCCGAGCGGCCTCACCCCCGGGCGCACAAAGCCCGCTTCCACGAAGCCAATCGCGCCGGGAGTGGTCGCCACCGTGCGGTAGACGGCCCCGTTGGACAGCTGCACCACCGCCGAGCGCGCATAAGCCTCGCCGGCCATCAGGGTGCGGCCGATGACCGCCCGCGCCCCGGACCCCGGGGCGCGAATCACCACCACCACGTTCGCGTCCGCCCCGCCCAGCTCCTGCCACGATGCGATGCGGCCGGCGAAGAGACGCCGGGCGGAAGCCGCCGACACGCGGTCCACGCCCACCCCCGGGTGCACCACCAGCGCGACGGCCAGGCAGCCGAGACGCACCGTCTCGAGATCCGCGGCCGGTATCCGGGTCCACGCCGGCAGCAGGTCGGCGGCGCCCAGATCCACGTGGCCGAGCGCCACAGCGTAGAGTCCCGCGACGGAGCCGCCACCGGTCACATGCACCGTGATGCCCGGGTGGCCACGGCTGTAGTGCGCGGCCTCCGTACTCAACAGGGCCGTGAGCGACGTGGCTCCCATCACCCGAATCGCGTAGGGTCCGGCGTGAGCCCGGCCGTCTGCCAGCAGCGCCAAAAGCGCCAGCAGGATCCCGGCCGCCCAGGGGCGTACTGCTCTCATGCTCTGAGACTCCCCGCCCGCGGGGGCCCTATCCCTCCCACGCCGGCAGGCGCACCGTGAACGTCGAGCCCCGTCCGATGTCCGACTGCACCAGCACGCGTCCGCCGTGCAATTCCACAATGTGCTTGACGATGGCCAGGCCGAGGCCGGTGCCCCCCGAACGACGGCTCCGATCCCGGTCCACCCGGTAAAAGCGCTCGAAGATGCGGGGAAGCTCCGCGGCGGCAATGCCGATGCCGGTGTCCGCCACCGTCAGTTCGACCTGGTCGCCGACGCTCCGCGCCCCGCACACGATGCGCCCCTCCGCCGGCGTGTATTGAATCGCGTTCATGACCAGGTTGATGAGCACTTCCTTCAGCAGGTCCGGATCGCCCACCACGCGCGGCCGCCCCTCCGCCGCGACGCTCAAGGCCAGACCCGCCTGCACGGCGCGCGGCTCCAGCTGCAGGCGCACCTGCTCCATCAACTCGACCACGTCCACGGCCTCCCGGCGCGCCGGCAGGGAATGGTGCTCCAGCCGGGACAGCGCCAGCAGGTCGTCCACCAGCCGGGAGAGCCGGGAGGCTTCCTCGTGAATGAGCGTCACGAAGCGTCGGGCCTGGTCGGGCGGTGGCGGCGCCTCATCGCCCAACGCCTCGGCGAAGCCGATGATGCTGGTCAGCGGCGTCTGCAGCTCGTGGGACACATTGGCCACGAAATCCGTGCGCATGCGGTCCAGCCGGCGCTGGGCGGTGATGTCGCGCGCCACCAGCACCGCGCCGAATCCACCGCCCGGCTGCCCGACCGGGGCCATGCTGCATTCAATGAGAGTGTCCGACGTGGGATCCGGCGCCCACTCCAGCACCTGCGGCTGCCCGCTCCGGGTCACGGCCTGCAGGCCGTTCTCAATGGCGGTGGCGCGGATGGCTTCAATGACATGGTGACCGATGGCGTCTTCCGACCGGAGACGGAAGAGCTTCAGGGCGGCGGCGTTGATGAGCGTGATGTAGAGCGCCCGGTCCACGATGATCACGCCGTTGGCCAGACTGCGCAGAATGGCTTCCAGGCGCTCCTTGTCCTCCACCAGATCGCGCGTGCGTTCGGCCAGCACTTCGGCCACCCGATTCATCCCGTGAGCCAGGGCGTCCAGGGGATCGTCGCTGTCCAGGTAGACGCGCGCGTCCAGGTCGCCGCCCGCCCATCGATCCACGGTTTCAAACAGTTGATCGACGCTCTCGGCCAGGACCCTTTCCTGGCGCAGGTCCTGACGGGTGGCGCGGATGGCCCAAATCCACGCCACGGCCATCAGCGCCCAGGGCAGCGGACCGGGATGCGGGGCCAGAGCGACCGCCACCGTGCCCAGCAACGGCAAGCCGAGCAACGGCCCGACGCGCGCCACCATCAGCCGCCAAAAGCTGAAGGCCATGTTAGGCTTCCCGAAATCGGTACCCGACGCCCCGCACCGTCTCGATGAACTGGGGCTGGCTGGACTCATCGCCCAGCTTCTCGCGCAGATGGCGGATGTGCACGTCCACCGTGCGCGAATCGCCGTAGAACTCTCCGCCCCACACCCGGGTCAGCAGCTCGTCGCGCGAAAAGACCCGACCCGGGGCGCCCGCGAGCGCGCGCAGCAGTTCAAACTCGGTGTAGGTGAGCTCCACCGGCTGCCCGTGCACCAGCACCCGGCGCCGGTCGCTGTCAATGTGCAGAACCTCCGACGCTTCGGGCGCCTCCCGCGGCGATTTGGTCCGGCGCAGGATGGCGCGGACGCGGGCCGCCAGTTCGCGCGGGGAAAACGGCTTGGTCACGTAGTCGTCCGCGCCCAGTTCCAGTCCCGCAATCCGATCGCTCTCTTCTTTACGCGCCGTCAGCATCAGGACCGGCACATCCATCTCCGCCCTCAGCGCCCGGCAGAGGGCCATGCCGTCCAACCCCGGCAGCATCAGGTCCAGCACCACCAAGTCGGGCTTGAGCGCTCGGGCCTGATTCAGCCCGTCCCAGCCGTCCGCGGCCACGGCCACCTGAAATCCGTCACGCTCCAGGGCAAAACGCACCAACTCCTGAATGGCCGGTTCGTCATCCACCACCAGGATGGTCTCCGCCATGTCACACTCCTTCAGGCCCGAGCGCCAACCGGCGCGCGGTGACGTTGACCCCCAGGATCTGCAGCGCCGTCTGGTGCTCCACTTCGCGCCGCACCCGCGTCTGAACCGATTCCAGCACCCCCGGAATAAAGTGCCCGGTGGTCACCGTCAGCTCCAGGGTGCACTGCACGCCGTCGGCGTAGGAGACCGTCTGGGCGCGCAGCACACGCTGCACGCCCCCGACTTGCGCGGCCACATGGCCGGCGATCGCCGACACCACCGTGTCGGCGATGAAGAACCGCCCCAGGCTGGAGTAGGTGGGGCGCACGACCGACTTCTCCACCATCTGCCGCCGCTCGCGCCCGCGCACGATGAACCGAAGCGGGTCCACCCAGTAGCCGGCGAACGTTTTGCGCACCTCAAACGTGGGCGCGGGAATGACGTGCTTGCCCTCCGTGCGCCGGATCAGGCGCGCCGCCTCCACCTCCTCGGGCGCGGACACCTGTTCGATGCGCAGGATGTCCACCGGGACATCGTCCAGCCCCAGCGCGCGGCGGATGCGGTCCACCATATTGCGGGAAGTGGCCAGAATGAGGAGTCCCTCGGGCCGCGCGGCGTCGATGGCGCGGCGAATCTCGGCGGCTTGGTCGACATCCACCAGCACGGCCCGCTTGACGGCCGCCACCATGGTCTCTTCCCGCTTGGCCGAGCGTCCGGCCACAATGCGGCCGCCCTGGACCAACAACCCATCGTCCAAAATCATGTCCGCGCCCAGATCGGCCGCCACTTCCGAGGCATGATGACTCTTACCCGTCCCCGACGGCCCGATCAGCGCATACACCTTCACCGCTAATACCCTCTCTCCCGGTCCACCACGCCCACCAGCGGCTCCCCCCGCAGGTAGCGGTCCAGGTTCTCCAGCGACCGTTCGACCAAGTCCTCCAAGCGCCCCGCGCCGGACACGTGGGGCGTGATGACCACCCGGGGATGGCTCCACAAGGGCGAATCCGGCGGCAGCGGCTCGACTCCGAGGACATCGAGGTAGGCGCGGTCCACCTGCCCCGTGTTGAGTCCGGCGAGCAGAGCATCCTCATCCACCACCCGACCGCGCCCGACGTTGATGACAAAGCTGCCCGGGCGAAGGCGGGCGATGCGGCCCGCATCCAGGAACCCGTCGGTGTCGGGCGTCAGCGGCAGCACCAGCACCACGCCGTCGACCGAACTCCAAAACGCCGCTTCGGTGGCGGGTCCGTACACCGGCGCCCCGGGCTCCAAGGGCCGCGGCACCCGCACCAGGTAAGACACGGAAACACCGAGGGACGCCAGCGTCCGTCCGATGCCGCGACCAATCTCCCCGCCGCCGGCAATGCCCACGCGCGTCTCGCTCAAGCGCCGCGGCTGATAGCGCTGCCAACGGCGCTCGGCCTGCTGCGCGCGCGCTTGCGGGAAGCGCTTCACAAAATCCAGCACCTGCCCCAGCACATGCTCGGCCATATCCTGGGTGAACGCGCCGACCATGCGCGTGAAGAGAAGGCCTTCGGGCACCGTTTGGCCGTCGATTCCCGCCCACCATCCCTGGACCCAGCGGAGCCCCTCAATGCGAGCCAGGACGTCCGCGGAGAGCTGGGATCCAAAGACGGCATCGGCTTGCAGAACCGGCATGCCCCCGGGATCGGCCACAGCCACCCAGTCCACGTCCGGGCGCCGGGCCCGGAGGAGGGCGACCGCTTCCTCGGCCTGTCGGCTCACCACCACGACGCGCAGCCCCATCCCTCCCGTTGGCCCCAGTGTAACAAAGGCGGGAAACGGAACCGAGAACGGGCCGGGAATTCTTCACCGCGCGGGCAGCCACTCGACGGACCCGCCGAAGCGCTTGAGCCGAGCCGGGTCGGGGACCACGCCGAGTCCCGGGCCGGTGGGCACGCCCAGGGTGCCGTCGGCGGCCACCCGAAACGGCGGGTCCACCAGGTCCTCATGAAAATACCGGTCCGATCCCGATGTGTCACCCGGCAGCGTGAAACCCGGAAGACTGGTGATGTGGAGATTGGCGGCCCGGCCGATGCCCGATTCCAGCATGCCCCCGCACCACACGGCATGGCCGCCGGCTCGCGCCAGATCATGGATGGCGCGGGCCTCCGTAAAGCCGCCCACCCGGCCCAGCTTGATGTTGATGATGCGGCAGGAGCCCAGCTGGAAGGCATGGCGCGCATCCTCCCGGTGGCGAATGGACTCGTCCAGGCACACCGGCGTCGAGATCGCCGCCTGCAGGGTGGCGTGGTCCACCAGGTCATCCTCGTTGAGCGGCTGCTCCACCATCATCAGCTGCAGCCGATCCAGCTCCTGGAACACGGGGATTTGCGCGAGCCGGTAGGCCGAGTTGGCGTCCGCCATAATGGGCGCCTCCGGCAGCGCTTCGCGCACCGCCGCCAGCGGCTTCATGTCCCAGCCCGGACGGATTTTGATCTTGAGCCGCCGGTATCCGGCCGCCCAAAAGTCCCGCGCCTGCGCGACCAAATCCTCCACCGTCGGCTGAATGCCGATGGAGACCCCCACCGGGACCCGGTCCCGGGTCCCGCCCAGCAAGTGTGCGACCGGCTCACCGTCCAAGCGCCCGAACAGGTCCCACACCGCCATCTCCAGCGCCGCCTTGGCCATCCGATTGCCTTTGAAGGGAGCAAACAGCCGACTGACGTCTTCGGGCGCGGCCAACGGCGCTCCCAGCAGGCGAGGACCCAAATGATCCCGGATCATGTGCCGTACGGTCTCATGGGTCTCCTCACTGTACAGCGGCTCATCGGACGCCACCGATTCGGCATACCCCTGCAATCCGTTCGCGTACACCGTCACCAACCAGAACCGGCGGACCGACTCCGCCCCGAACGACGTCTCAAACGGAGCCTTCAACGGCATCTCCACCCACTGCCAGGAGATGGCCTCCACCTTCAACCTCGGTTCCGCCACGCCTAAAACCTCCCTCTGACACCCGCCGGCCAGCGGCCCTCATGGGTCCCGGCGCGCGGGGTCCGGCCGCCACAACACATACGCCGGCTCCGGCTCGCGGCGAAAGCCCGCCACCGTCCACGCCCCGGCCAACGCCTCTTCAAACTCCGCGCGCACCCGCATCTGCTCGCTCAGCGCCGCCTCGGGGTCCCGGCGCTCCAAGGCGACGATGTCCGCCGGCACGGGGATGCTGCGCCGGGGTCCGTCCGGAATCGGGACCGGGCCCGCGCCCCGCCACTCCACGACCAGGCGGTCGGACGGTCGCGCCCCCGAGAGCTGGTCACCCAAGGGGCCGTAATAGTCCGGCACATACGCCCGCACGCGGGCGCCCAAGATGCCCAGATTGAACCAGGCATTGCGCGCCTGGAGCGGGTCGTACGTCCACACCAGCCGATCCAGGCCGGCGGCCCGCGCCCACTCCCATTGCGCCTGCTTGAGGCGGCGCCCCACGCCCTGGCCTTGGTAGGCAGGCAGCGTGGCCACCATATGGGAGTGCAGATACAGCCCGTCCGCGTCGCGGCCCAAAAACGCGACCGCAAACCCACGCCACCGGGCGTCCTCGCCCGGCGCGTGGGCCACCAGCACCACCCCGCCCGCGTGGGTGAAAGCCGCCAGCAAATGGACGGGCACCGGATCCGGACTGCCCCAGACCTGCTGCTCCAATGCGGGCAGGCAAGCCAGTTCGGCGGGCGCGGACACCGCCCGCACCATCAGCTCCACGACGCCGCCTCCTGTTCCAAACGATCCTGGGCCGCCGGCGACAATCGCTCCAGCAGCGCTTCCAGCATACGGCCCGTCGCCCCCCACACCACAACCCCCGCCACGGGAAACTCGGGCGACAAAAAGCGCGTCGGACCCTGGCCCCGCCAGGCTCGCCGATACACGCGCCGCAGATCCGTCAGGGGCACCCACAGCACCCCCGCCACCTCACCCGCGGCCGGCCGCAAGAGGGGCCGCGCCGGCGTCCATCCCACCCAGGGGCTCACCGTGAACCCGCTGACCGCGATGTGGATGCGCGGCAGCAGGCCCACCCGGGCCACCTGCTCGCGCCGGATGCCCACCTCCTCGCGGGTCTCGCGAAGCGCCGTGTCCCACAGCGTGCGGTCCTGAGGCTCCCGGGCGCCGCCCGGGCACGCCATTTGGTCCGCGTGATGGCGCAGGTGCTCCGGACGGCGGATGAGCAGCACCTCGGCCCGCCCCGCTTCCACCGTCAACAACACCAACACCGCCGCCGCCCGCGACTGGTCCGCCCCATCGGACGCCCGGGCCTCCAGGCTCGTCGCCAAAACCGCCAGCGCGGACGGCAACGGAGGCTCGACCGGTTCCCTCTGCGTTCGTTCATTTGCCATGCCGGGGATTTCGCCACAGCGCGCCCGGTTGCCTGCCGGCGGATGCGAAAGTCCGGGCCGGCCTCGGACCCGGCGGCCCGGATGCCGGCTGCCGCGCACAGGGGTTTCGCCGCCCTGACAAAGAGGGGTCCCTCGCCTGATGTCGAAATGCTCCGTGTATATCTGTCCACAGCCGACAATGCGGCGCGGCCACGGCACACCCGCGCGGGAGTTCACGACCCTCCCGCGATCCGGAGAACGGAGGGACCGCCTTGTCTAAGAGTCTTCTCCCGCTGCCCCTCACGATGTTTTGGCAGCCGGTCGCCGACCTGATGACCGGGGAGGTCATCGGATACGAGGCCTTGGGCAGGCTCACCGGCCACGAGTCGGACGGCTTCGCCGGCCTCGAGCGTCTGGCCCGCGCCCGCCGCTGCCGGCAGGCCACGCTGGAATCACTCCAGGCGCTCGCCCTGCGGGAGATGCCGACCAAGCCGCCCGGCAGTTTTTTGTTTTTGAACGTCACCCATCGGCTGCTCCGCCCATTGACGCTGGCCTTGGGGCGGCTGGACGGGTCGCTGCACGACTTGGTGCTGGAGCTGCCGGAAGCGGACGCCCGCTTCAGCATGTGGGAGGGCGCGCTCATGAGTCTTCGCCACCGCGGCGTGCAAATCGCCGTGGACGATTGGGGCTCCGGCCTGTCCGATCCGCTCCGGCTGGTGCGTCTGCACCCGGAGTGGATCAAAATCGACGTCTCCCTGACTCAGCAGTTGGGGAGCAACGCCGATGCCGACCGGCTGATTCAGCTGCTGGTGCGGTGGGTGGATCCCGCCCGCACCCGCATCGTCGCCGAGGGCGTCGAGAATCCGGGCCAGGTGCTCCACCTCCGCCAATTGGGCATCCGATACGGCCAGGGCTTCGCGCTGGCCCGACCGTCCCCCGATTGGCCCCGGCGCGTGACCGTGCCCGACGTCGGCACGCGGCTCAAGACCCTGGACGCGGCCGGCCTCACGCTTATCCATTTCTATCCCCTAGAGGACGAGGCTCTGGAGCGGATGGCCGACGCCCGTGACATCTTGGACCCCTTGGTTGATCGCATCAGCGGGGAGGTGAGCCAGTGGATCGTGGAGCGCGCGGTCTCAAGCCCACTGCTGCTGCATTCGTCGGCCGCCCGCTTCCAAGCCGTCCTGTCCGATCATCTGCGCCATCTGTTTCGCGGGGAACTGGGGCGGGAGGATGTGGACCGGGCCGCCCGCATCGTGGACGCCCACCTCAGGTTCGGGGTGGACTTCTCCTGGTATCTGATGGCGCATCGCGAACTGGAGGCGCACTTCGCCCGCGCGCTCCGGGCCGGGGGCCACAGCGTGCTGGCGGAGGCGGTGCGGGAGGTTCTGTCCTGGGATGCGGGGCTGGTGGCGCATCTCTTCCAGCGGGCCGTTGAACGCGACATGCTGACCGGCGTCTTGACGCGCCGCTCCTTTTGGCTCAAGGCGGAGGCCGCACTGGACCTGGCGTGGCGTCACAATCAGGGGGGTGCGCTGACGGTCCTGGACATTCGCGGGCTCAAGCGCTATAACGGCCGCTATGGCCACCCGGGCGGCGACCAGATTCTGACCCAGGTGGGCCAAGTGCTGGTGGACGCGATGGCGGACGGCTGGATCATCGGCCGGGTGGGCGGCGACCGGTTCGGCCTCTTCATCTCCGGGAACCACCCGCCCGCCGTCCGCCAGAGCGTGCAGCACCTCTTCACCGACATCCGCCGCCATGTCCATGGCGTCACGTTGGCTCACGCCATTGCCTGGACCGGTGTGGACGGTGCCAATTTGGCGGCGCTCTATGCGGCCGCCGACGAGCGGCTGGCGCACAACACAGAGCGTGCGCCGGCGGCACGTCCGGGCCGCTGACGGCGGCGCCGCGACCCTGTCGATGGACCATGGGCGGCGCTCCGTCCGAAGCCGCCGCCCCCGGCATACCGGTCGCGGTGAGACGACCGGCCAAGGCCGCGACCGCCGGGCGGCAGGGTGGGTGCCCCCATCCGAGCCGTGACGGGCGACTCTGGACGGCGACGCTTCGTGGTCCGGAAGCGTCAACCCGGGGCGTTCCGGGGGACCACCGGCTGCACCACCAGCATGGTATCGCCGTCCGTCACCGTGGGATTGTCCTCCACGCCCAGTTCGATGTGATTCTGGTGGACCAGGCCCAGAAATAAGCCAGGAGCGCGATCGCGCACACCGGCGAGCGGCTGGCCGATCCAGTCCGCGGGCACCGGTTTTTCCTGGATGACGGTGCGCGACGACCCGATGAGGGCTCCCATCAGCTCCGCCGTGTGCGGCGCCTCCCAGCTTTTCGCGAGCATGTGGCCCAGCAAATCCTGGGCGGCGACCGCCTGCGGCACCCCCAAGTCCTTCAGGGCCTGCGCGGCTTTCCGCGATTGGGTGAGCGCGAAAAGGGGAACCTCCGGGGCCAGGTGCCGGGCTTCGACCGCGGTCATGAGCACCTCGGCGTCGGTGTTGCCCACCACAATGACCTGGCGGGCCCGCGCGAGACGGGCTTTGGCCAGCACATGCGGATTGGTGGGGTCGCCGGCAATGAAGGGCACGGATTCCGGCAGCTGGGCGGCATCGACGGCCGCCACCAAAACGACCGAATCATGCGCGGCCAGCAGGTCGGGCAGCACATGCGTCAGAAGCGGCGTGTAACCCAGCACGACCACGTGGTCGCGCAAAGCGTCCAGCGACATCCCGAACATCCTCCTCACGCGAACCG
This sequence comes from Clostridiales bacterium, assembly GCA_027318915.1. Next base: position 1,010 of record DAHVOH010000028.1, on the reverse strand, counting down.
AGACCAGCGCCGCCGCCCAGCCGGCGAACGCGGCGCCGGCGATGGGAATGGTGGCCAGCATGGTGCCCATGGCGATCCACCGGCCGGCGGCGTTGTGCGGCGTCACATCGCCGTATCCCACGGTGGTGACGGTGACCACCGCCCAGTAGAATCCCGTAAACAGCGAAACATGCTGGGTCAGCGAGAACAGCACGGCTCCGGTCAGCGTGGCCGCAAACACCACCAGCGTGAGCGCCAAAATCTGATGGCGCTTCAAAACCCCCCATACCAAGGTGACGAAATAGGGCATCGCCATCACCCCTATGCGGCCGGCCGGGGTTGGCGCGGCCGCCGTCCGCGCGCCGCGCCCCCGGACCATCATAACCAAAACCCCCGCCCTCTGAGCGTCGTGACGGCGTTCGCCGCCGGCCCTCGTCACCGCGGCCCGCTGGTCGCGGCCGCTCCGACGAGACGCCGGTGCCAGATCGGCTCTCCGGCCCCGGACGTCTAGGCGCGGCGCGGTTCGGGAATAGTGAGCGAGGGAGGGAAGGCGCACATGCTGCTGACCGTCGCCATCGCGGGAGCCCTGGTGGTGGTGCTGACCGCCGCGGCCATTTTGGCGATCGTCCCCGCCATGGCGCGCCGCGCCATTCAGGTCGTGCTGACGCGGCCCATGAGCGACACGTTGGCCGAGCTGGTGGTGTCCCTCAAATCGACCCCGGCCGTCGATTTTCTGTACTCCAGCCTGCGCGCCCAAACGGGCGGCATCGTCATCCGGCCGATGGGGTCGGCCCGGCCCGCCCATGGATTCGACGATCTGGCCCTGGTTCCGGCGCAGCTGGCCCGGTCGCCTCTGGCCGACGGTGATCCCGTCGATCTGTCGGTCGTCCTGGGACCGCGGGCAGAGCGCCCGCTCCGCGCTTCGATGCCTCTTTACATCTCCGGCATGGCCTACGGATTGGCATTGACCAAAAACGCGCGCATCGCCCTGGCCCGGGCCGCGGGGGCGGCCGACATCCCTCTGAATTCGG
>DAHVOH010000289.1 GCA_027318915.1 Clostridiales bacterium | reverse complement strand
TGGTCCAGTGCGCGCCGCCGTCGGTGGATTTGTACAGGCCCGAGCCGGGGCCGTTGGACGGCGGGTACACATTCCACGGCGGGCGCCGCGTTTGCCACAGCGCAGCGTAGATCACCCGCGCATCGCCGGGCTGGAAGGCCAGAGCGATGGCGCCGGTGTTGTCGTTCTTGTACAGCACCTTGTGCCAGGTCCTGCCGCCGTCGGTGGTCTTGAACACGCCGCGCTGGGCGTTGGGCCCGTAGGGATGGCCCAGCGCGGCGACGAATACCCGCTCGGGATTCTGGGGATCGACGATGATGCTCGCGATCTGACGCGTATCGGCGAGACCGATGTGGGTCCAATGGGCGCCGCCGTCGGTCGACTTGTACATGCCATCGCCCTGGGCGATGTCCGAGCGCATATCGGCCTCGCCGGTGCCGACGTAGATCGTCTGCGGGTCGGACGGCGCAACGGCAATGGCGCCGATCGCCGGCGGGAGATTCTTGCCGATGGAGCGCCAGGTCCGGCCGGCGTCCCGCGTCTTCCACACCCCGCCGCCCGCCGTGCCGATGTAGAACGTGTTCGGCTCGGTCGGTACGCCGGCGGCCATGGTGGCCCAGCCGCCGCGGAACGGCCCGACGAGCCGCCAGCGCAGCTCGGAGTAGGCGCTGG
>DAHVOH010000288.1 GCA_027318915.1 Clostridiales bacterium | reverse complement strand
CCAGAACCAGGGTTTGCCCGCGCTCCTCGGAAGACAGCCGAAGGTAGGAAGCCGCCGCCGCCCTTGCCAAACATTCCTGCTTGACGGCTTTGTCGATCTTCTTTTGGCCTGGCACTGGATCGGGCAGGGGAATCTCCCGCAGGTACGGATCGGCAAGCCGCAAACCTTTTTCTGCGTCCCCGCCGGCAAAGGCTTCGGCAATGGCCAATAGCGACTTGTCCTTCTGCCGGTTGATCTGGGTGATGCTGGCCTGGCGGAAACTGTTACACCGTAACAGCTGCTCGAAGGGATTACCGGCCTGCACGGCTTGTAATTGCATGGGGTCGCCCACCGCCAGTGTCCGTGCCCCATCCTGTTCCGCGCGCCGATAGAATCGCAGCAGATCCTGGCGGGATACCATGCCCGCTTCATCCAGGATGTAGAGGGTCTTGCTGGGCGCCTCTGTCGGCTTGCTGCGTAGGAACGCTTCCAGGGTCTGCGTAGTACAGCCAGCGGATTGCAGCTCTGCCGCTGCTTTGGCCGAGGGGGCGAGGCCGATGACGTCGTATCCAGCCTGGCGGTACTGTTCCACGATGACGGCCATGCTGGTGGTTTTCCCAGCGCCCGCTGCACCCACGATTCCCTGATGTGGTTCCCTGCCGGTGAGGGCCATCCG
>DAHVOH010000287.1 GCA_027318915.1 Clostridiales bacterium | reverse complement strand
ATTCGCGAGGCGGTTGAGCATACGGACGGCGGCAGCTATCTCAATCTGGACCCGACCGTCGCGCAGCGGCTCTTGACCTCGCTGCAAGAAGAAATCCGGCGGCTTTCGCCGGGGCAGCCCCCCGTGGTGCTGGCCTCGCCGCTGGTGCGGCTCTACTTCAAACGCCTGACGGAGCGGGCGGTGCGTGATTTGTCTGTGCTGAGCTACGCGGAATTGGCGCCCGAGATTTCTGTCAAGACGGTGGGGGTGGTGAACCTGTGATCGTCAAACGCTTCGTGGGGGACAACGCCGAGGGGGCGCTGCGCCAGGCCAAGACCGAGTTGGGGGAGGAGGCCATCATCCTGTCCTCGGGGCCCACGCGGGACGTGTGGTGGCGCTTTTGGCAGCGCCGCTACCAGGTGCTGGTCGCCGCGGACATGAAGGAGCGGGCGGCGCCGCCCGCGTCGCGGGTGCGGCCGGCGCCGCCCACCCCGCTGCGCCCCGAGGTGCGCCCCGCGCCGCGGGCGGACGCACCGTGGAGCGAGATGGTGGGACTGCTGCAGAGCCTAGATCGGCGGCTCAAGCGCCTGGAAGAGGTGGACGAGGTGGAGGCGGCGCCTTTGGGCCACGGCGCGGCCGAGGCTCTGCTGATGTCCGCCGGGGTATCCGAGGCGCT
>DAHVOH010000286.1 GCA_027318915.1 Clostridiales bacterium | reverse complement strand
TGGTGCGTCGAAAGCCGGGGAGATGGCGCGGCCGCCGAGGCCGCCGGGGAGTGCGCATGCTGCAAACCTCGCCTTCTTGCCCCGTGGATCCCGCTGCCTGCGCCGCCGGCGGTGAGATGGGGATGGCGCTGGCACGTGGCCGTGGGGACGCCCAGACAAGCTGGTACCCCATATTACCATCATTAGCATGGAGCTTAGCATGGCGCTTAGCATGAGGGCGCCCGGAGGCCCGGTTGGCGCGCGGGGGATCCCCGGGGGAAGCATCCGGAAAGGGAGTCTCGCGGAGTGCGGTGACCGCGCCGTAGCGCATCACCCCCAACGATACCTGGACGGACTCCTGCCCGGTATCCCGCATGACGATGAGCGGCACCGTGAAAGACGAAGGCCGACCCAATGCGCTCGGCGCGCGGCCAGGCCGCGTCGGGTGCTGTCCATGCATGAGGACCCCCTCCGGGACCGGACGCTTCGGGTCCCGGCTGAGACGCTAGCCGCGAAGTAGAGAAGGTGCAGGACGCCGGGACCTGGCAGAAGCGGTGCCGCCGCTCGTGAGACGCGTCACCGTCCTCCCACGGGTCCCAACGCTGAGTCCGCGATGTGGGGCCTCGCCGAAAACGCCGGCCGCCGCATTGTCGCCGTGATGGGCTGCGTCGCGGAA
>DAHVOH010000285.1 GCA_027318915.1 Clostridiales bacterium | reverse complement strand
GGCGAGGCTCGAAAGCTCATCGAGCAGCCGCAGGATGGCCTGTTGATTGCGGTCGTTCTCCTTGCGCTGGGTCTCGGCGGCGAAGCGCTGGTCTTGAACCTTCTTGTCGATGCGGCCGGCAAGCACGATGGCCGCCGCCAGCAGCGCCGCCGCCGCCACGGCCAACGCCAGCGGTCCGAAGCGCGCCAGCGCCGAGCCGGCGCCGGCGGCGGCGAAATAGGCGGCCGCCGCGCCGAGAAGGATCAAGACCGCGCTGCCGGTCAACAGTCCGGTGAGTGCGCGCGACTGTCCGGCGCTCGCCGTGCGAGCGTTCATGCCGCCGCTTCCGCGAATGCCGCGCTTTCCAGCAGCGAGCGCAGGCTGAGCACCGGCCATTGCTCGCCCGAGCGCCGGAACGATCCGGCCAAGTAGTGCTCGCAGCGGGCCATGGTCGGAGGCGCCTCGGCGCAGAACTCGCTCTCGGCGAAACGGCGGAAGCCGAGCACTTCGTCGACGAGCAGCCCGGCGGGTATCTCCCGGTGGTTCACCGCCACCACCCGCGTCGTGCGCCCCATCGGCGTCGCGCCGCTACCGACGAACTGGCGCAGATCGATGATCGGCAAAAGCTGTCCGCGCACGTTGGCGAGCCCCTTGATCCAGGTTTTGGCGCCGGGTAC
>DAHVOH010000284.1 GCA_027318915.1 Clostridiales bacterium | reverse complement strand
CCGGCGCAACAGCCCCCGCAGCATCCTCACCGCCATGACATCGAGTCCATTGGTCGGCTCATCCAGCAGCACGTTGCGCGGACGGTGGACCAGGGCGCGGGCGAGCGCCGTCTTCAGCCGCTCACCCTGGGAAAATCCCCTCGCCGCCCGGTCCGCGAACTCCTGCATTTCCAGCTGGCCGATCAGCTCCTGCGCGCTCGCGCGCGCATCGCCGCGCGCCATGCCGTGCAGCGATGCGAAATACAGAATGTTTTCCCGCGCCGTCAGATGAGGATACAGACCTGCCCCGGCCGGCAGCACTCCCATGCGCCGGCGCGCCTCGAGCGGCGCCTCGATGACGCTGGCGCCGTCTATCCAGGCCTCGCCGCCGTCCGGCGCGAGGACGGTGTAGAGCATGCGCAGGGTGGTCGACTTGCCGGCGCCGTTGGGGCCGAGCAGTCCGGTGATATGCCCGTCGGCGGCGCTGAAACTCACTCCATCGACGGCGGTGAGCGAACCGAAACGCTTGACGAGCCCGCGGGCGTCGATCATGCCGGCCCTGCGCTCACGGCCCCGGCCCGTTCGGGGTCAGGAAGAAAGGCATCGGCCGCAAATTGCGCAGACACGCGGTATCGAGGCCGGCCACCGAGGCGCGCCGCACGAACTGCGCCATCACCTTGTCC
>DAHVOH010000283.1 GCA_027318915.1 Clostridiales bacterium | reverse complement strand
CCCTCGCACTGAAAACGACGACCGTGGGCGAGGCGTGGTTGGTGACGGCCGGCGCATGGGGTCCGGGGCCCCCGGGATGACCCATGGATGCCACCGATAAAACCGACGAGGGGCGTCATCCCTCAGCCTAGGGCTTCTTGCGGAAATGGGGTGAAGCGGGGTACTGCAAGACGGGCGCGCGGGGCGCCAGGGATCATTCCCGGGCCGGGCCTTTGAGGGCCCGCGACTGCCACCCGCCATCGGGCCCAACCGGCTCCAGAAGACTTGGGGATTGCAGGGGCGCGACAGACCCGCTGAAGGGGTTGGTGGGCCGTCCAGGGTTCGAACCTGGGACCACCTGATTAAGAGTCAGCTGCTCTACCAACTGAGCTAACGGCCCATATGACCCGCGCAGTATAAAACCTTTTTGGCAGACAGCAAGACGCGTCCCGATAAAAAGACCATGCGGGCCCCCTCGGGCAGCCTCCCCGGGGGCGCCGAAAGCCCATGCGCGGCGCACCCGAAACGGCGAAAGCCGCGAACCGCCGGCCATGCACGGAGGGCACGCCGGCGACAAGTCCCCTGCTGGCGCGCGATCCGCGAGAAGGCCGCGGCATTGAGTATTTTCCAATCCATGTATGAGTCTGAAGAGGGAGAGTCAGGGGCCACCTTCAGCCGGATTTG
>DAHVOH010000282.1 GCA_027318915.1 Clostridiales bacterium | reverse complement strand
AGCGGCCATCGAGGAGGCGGCCGCCATGAGCGATCTTTGCAGCGATAAGACCGGCACTCTTACGCAAAACAAGCTGAGCCTCATCGCGACCAGGCCTTGGGGTGACACGACCGATGCCGAGCTTCTGGCCATGGCGGCCGTGGCCAGCGACGATGCGACGCAAGATCCCATCGATCTGACCCTATTGGCGGCCGCCCGTGCGCGCGAGGCCGTGATCCCCGCCCGCGCGCGCTTTACGCCCTTTGATCCGGCCACCAAGCGTTCCGAGGCCGCGTTTGAGGTGGAGGGTGCGCCATGGCGCGCCATGAAGGGGGCGCCCCAGATCATTGCCGCCCTGGCCCGGGCAAGCGGCTGGGAGCAGGCCGCGCAAGAACTCGCCTCTCAGGGTGCGCGGGTCCTTGGCGTGGCGGCGGGACCTTCGGAGGCGCCGCGCTTTCTGGGGCTGCTTGCGCTTGCCGACCCGATTCGGGCCGATGCGCCCCAGGCCCTGCGGGCACTGCAAAACTTCGGGGTGCGCGTGCGCATGGTGACGGGCGACAATGTGGCCACTGCGCGAACCGTGGCCGGGACGCTCGGTCTTACGGGACGAATCTGTGACCGCGCCGAGATGCTCGAGGATTGCGGGGTTTATGCCGGCGTGTTTCCCGAGGACAAGTTCCATCTGGTGCAGGCCCT
>DAHVOH010000281.1 GCA_027318915.1 Clostridiales bacterium | reverse complement strand
GAACCCTGGCCAGGGCGGCCAGCATATTCCCCCGGGGGAATATGCTGGCCGGAGGGGGTGGAATACGATGGCCCTGTTACCGCCTAAGTGGGGGAATATGATGGCCGTCTACACCACTTGATCGCGACCATGCGGAGGCTTCAATGCTGCCGCGGCCATAAGGCCGCGGAAATCGCCGGAGACGGGCAACTATACGCGTCAGTAAGCGGCAAGCTTCACTGCTGCCGCGGCCATAAGGCCGCGGAAATCGGCCGGGAACGGCCGGGGTTGCGCGGTGTGGGCGTGGCTTCAATGCTGCCGCGGCCATAAGGCCGCGGAAATACCCATAATCCCGGGACATACCCTCCCGCATCGATGGGCTTCAATGTTGCCGCGGCCATAAGGCCGCGGAAATTGTCGAGCAGGTCGACCACAGCATCGACATCGCCACCGAGCTTCAATGCTGCCGCGGCCATAAGGCCGCGGAAATCTATCTGTGCGCGGAGGATGCTGACGTGGCGGGGTCTGGAGCTTCAATGCTGCCGCGGCCATAAGGCCGCGGAAATGTGCGGGGGATCGCCCGGCGGGTGGTCGGCGAAGTGCTTCAATGCTGCCGCGGCCATAAGGCCGCGGAAATCACCTGGTTCGGGAAGGCCATTGGGGGGGCGAGCGTGGCGCTTCAATGCTGCCGCGGCCAT
>DAHVOH010000280.1 GCA_027318915.1 Clostridiales bacterium | reverse complement strand
AAGTCGGTCAGGACCCGCAGAAACCAGGGCCCCGCCAGAAAGAGAATGACCGTCAGCACCAAGAGTTTGGGCGCAAACGACAGGGTCTGCTCCTGAATCTGCGTCGTGGCCTGAAAGATGCCGACCAGGAGGCCCACGATGAGCGTCGCCCCCAGCATGGGCAGCAGCACCGTCCAGGCCGTCACCAGCGCCTGTTGGGACAGCGTGACCGCGTGGTCCAAAATGTCGGACGTCGGCACGGCGCACCTCCTTCCCCGCAGCAATCCCCGCTATCGATGAAAGCTCAGCACCAGCGACTCCACCACCAGTGTCCAGCCGTTGGCCAGCACAAACAGCAGGAGCTTCAGCGGCAACGACACCAGCGTCGGCGGCACCATGATCATCCCCATGGACATCAGCACGGTGGCAACCACCAGGTCGACGATGACGAAGGGGATATAGATGAAGACGCCGATTTCAAACGCCGTGCGCAACTCCGAAATGATAAAGGCTGGAATGAGCACGGTGGTCGGAACCGCCGCGTGCGTCTTGGGCGGCGGCAGATGCTGCAAATGCATGAACAGCGCAATGTCGGTAGACCGCGTCTGCAAAAACATGAACGCGCGCAGCGGCGTCATGGCACGGCTGCCCGCCGCCACCAGCGACAGGTGACCGTTCAGATAGGGCACGATGGCGGT
>DAHVOH010000027.1 GCA_027318915.1 Clostridiales bacterium | reverse complement strand
TTTGGCGCACAGGCTGTGCGGACCGCGCATGACGATGGATGCGGGGGCCGAGGGTGATCGGGCTGCGTCTCTTTGTTTGCCGCCCGAGTGGACAGCAGGCTGCGGACGGCGGCCGCGTCTTGGCCGAAATGGGGCGGACTCCGCCTCCCGTTGCCGGCCGTCGACACAGATTAAACCGGCAGCCTTCTTACGTCGGTTGGCGTTGGGGCGGACAACCTCCAGTGCCCAAGGTAAGCCACCGTGCCGGGCGCTGGCCACCTCACGGCTTGGCGTCCCTTAGCCGACCGCCGATGGCGTCGCCTACTGAACCCAGGGACCGCATGACCGTCTGGTCAACCTCGGCCTGGTCTATGAAGCGTGTCCGCTGGCTGGAACCATGGGGAAAACTGTGGAGCTCTGCCGACAACTACCGATGTCCTTAGCCCACAGGCTCTCGGACTCTTCCGGTCAAGATGACCTGAGCCACCTCAACCGCTTGCCGTTGAGAGCGTTCCGATGTTACGGAATCAGCCAGGGACTCTTTAAGGAGATGTTGCCGGATTCGGCGGGATTCCAAATGACTTGCGGGTCTCCTTGAAGAGAGACGGTGTTGCCCGTCACGCTCCCTTGAGCGACGGCCGCATTGCCGTCGAGACTCGCATTGTTGTCCGCCCATATGGCCCCGGTGACGGTCACGTTGCCCGAAATGCTCACGTTGCCCTGGTTGTTGTCGCAGGCGCTGTTGACCTCGGCGGGGTTGCTGAGCGCCATCAGGGCGTTGAAGGTTGCGCTCTTAAATCCCGCCGTACCTTTCGCGGTGATGTTGCCCCCCCAGGCGATGAGCGTCCCGTTGAACGTCACGTTGCCGGTGATGTCGATGTTACCCAGGACCACGACCGTGCCGCTTGGCGGCATCGGCGTGCTGTCATTGAGCTTGAGCGTGTAGTTGCAGGCGTTTCCGTCCGGGTCTCCCGTGAGGCCATCGGAATCGCCATTGGTGATGATGTCGGGGTTTACGGCCATGAGCTGGCTCCAGGTGGTCGTTGGCAGCGTAATGTTCGGCGTGCCGGTGATCTGACCCGTCACCGTGCCCCCCGAGCCGGTTATGGTCACCGGCTGGCTGGCGTCATTGGAATGCACATTGCCGTCAACATAATAGCTGCCCCCCAAGCTGATGGGTACGCTCTGGGACTGGGAGAAGAGAGCGTAGTTCAATGCATAGGAATAGGTGTCTTCAGCGCTGGCCTGAGCCTGCTCGGGCACCCCGTTCAGTCCGAACACTCGGGTGAAGTAGGTGGGCGCGACTCCGGGAACATGCACGGTGACAATATCCGGATTCGAGGGCGAGATCACGACGTCGTTCGCCGTAATGGTCGCCCCGTTTTGGGAGGCGGTTTGTATGGCGTTCGCCACCGCCTGAGAAGGATTTGTCGGAAGCTGCTGGGCGCCGGCAAGCGCCGCGGCATCAGCGGCCGTTTGAAGATGTTGGCTGGTTACGTACCAGCTTCCCACGTCCACCGCCATCCCCGCCACACCGAGCAATGTCACCATGCCAAAGGCCACAATGATGAGCGATTGGCCCTCACGTCCTTTGCGGATCACCGTCGCCTCGCCTCTTTCTCCATCATGCCGCCCGATACACATTCACCACAGCGTATATCTAGGGAAATACGCACTTGTAAGTAATGGAATAATACGGTACCGGGGCCGCTTCTGCAAGCCATTGTGACCAATAGGTATGGAAAGGAGGCTGGTGCCGCACGGGCGGGTGAGCGCGCCGAGACCATTGTGCGCGGCGTGGGCGTCGCGACCCGTTGTGCTCCTTCACGGAGGTGCGTGCGACGCGTCGCCACCGGCATGGTCGTGCGGCGGTCTCCTGTGGTGGGATCCAGACACCGGCCGGATCCGCGCATGTGCACGGGTACCGCCCGGGGAACCGCGTTTAGACCGGTGGGCCACGTGCAGCCGACGCGGCGGCACCGGTGAAAGTGAGGCGCCCAGGGCCGTTTCAGCAACAATTCAGTTTGCCCAGGGGATGCGGACAAAGCGCCGTGGTATGTTGGGGAGCGTAGTCAACCGGCCTCGTGGCCGCATCCAGAGGGAGTGAGGCGCGTGGGGGTCAAGGACGCCCCGGCCGTGATCGCCAAGCGGATTTCACGCATGTGGCTCTATGTTCTCCCCATCTTCATCGGCGCCGCGGTCGGCATCACGCTGGGAGCCCCTCACGGTCCGCAGGTCTCGGCCGCCTCCACCAATGCCGGCCCCACTCAGTGGACGAAGTACGCGCTGAACGCCGGCAACAACCCTGTGGACGAGTCGCCCGCTGTGGCGGGCTGGTCGGTGGACTGGACCTACAACGCCCCGGAGCCATTGCAGCAGGCCTCGGAGGCCAACGGTGTGGTGTATGCCTCCGGCGACGGGACGGCACCGGGCGACGGCAACATTTATGCCTTTGACGCGCAGACGGGAACCTTGCTCTGGCGGCGTCAGCTCAACAATATGTCCATGACCACCCCGGTGGTGGCCGATGGTCTGGTGTTCGTGGGGAGCGGCAACCAGAGCTTTTCGCCCTCTGCACAAGCGGCCGACAACAACCTGAATTCCACGGGCATCGTGCGCGGGACCGGACCCAACGCGATCTATGCGCTGAATGCCGCGACGGGAGCCGTCGCCTGGAGCTACAGCACCCCCGGCGAGAACATGCCCACCTTCGTGTTCAACAACGGGGTGCTGTACGCGGCCAACGGCAACGGAATGGTCTACGCGTTCAACGCCGAGAGCGGCCAAGTGGAGTGGACCGTATCCATCGGGTCCTATGTCAGCATGTCGTCGCCGGTGCTGGTGGGCAACATGCTGTACGTCTCCGGAGCCCATCCCTATGATCTGTACGCCATCAACGTGGACACCCACCAGATTGCCTGGGCCGTGCCGGTACCCAACGTCTTCGGCGGCAGCGACGACTGCTCCCTGGCGGTCGCCGACGGGTTGGTGTTCGTGGAAGGCACTCAGGGCTCGTGGACCAAGCCGGTCAGCACGGTGTTTGGATTTTCTGCCGCGACGGGGCATCTGCAGTGGACGACCCCGTTGGGCGGCGGTCTGCTGCCGACCGACATTGAAGTGGCGGCGCCGGTCGTCGTGGGGTCCACCGTTTACGTGGGAAGCCCCATCGCCGACGAGGAGGTCGCACTGGACGCGGCCACCGGACGCGTGCAGTGGACGTTTGCCGCCGGGGGCCCCATATCGGAGTCTGCGGCCGTCGTGAACAACACCCTGTACGTGGGTGACCAGACCGGCTCCATCTACGCCATCAACGCCAGCACGGGCAACGCGCTCGCGGTCCGTGACGTGGGCGGCACACTGGCGGCCGACTACCCCATCATCATCGGGCAGACGCTGTATCAGCCCAATGAGAACGGGGAGATGGACGCCCTGCCGTTGGCCGACTGGAATCCGGCCGTCGGCCAGGCCGGCCCCGCGATTCCGGTGCCCACATCCGGGCCATTGGCGCCATACATCAAAAAGGGCGAGGCGCTGTTCATGGGGACGACGCTCTCCAAGACGGGCATCTCCTGCAACACCTGCCACACCGGCGGCGGGACGCTGGCCAATTACGTGGACGGGCTGACCGTGCCGTCCCTCATCGGCGCGGCGATGACGTTCCCCAAGGTCAAGGGCGGCAAGATCATGACGCTGGACGCGCAGATTAACCATTGCCTCCGGCGCGCCCAAATGGAGGGCCCCACTTTGGCCGTCTCGTCCCCCCAACTGACCGAAATCAACCTCTATTTGCACTGGCTTTCGAGCGGATTTTCGGAGCGGCTGTTCCAGTCGGCCAGTTCCAAGAGCAGCGGGGGTGGGTGCAAATAGTTCGCCGGCAACTGTGGATTCTGCTGCTGGTGCTCATCGGGCTGGCCGGTGGCGGCGTCTACGCCCTCTACAAGAGTCATGAACAGGCGGTGGTCCTCACCCAGGATACGCGCTACGCCCAGGCGGGCGCGGCCCTCTTCGAGGCCGAATGCGAAACCTGCCACGGCGTCGGCGGGGACGGTGCGGGCGGTGCGCCTATCCTGAACAACGGCGCGGTCTTGAAGTCTTACCCCACGGAGTCGGCGCTGGAGGCGTTTATCGTCGCGAATATGCCCGCCAGCGATCCCGGATCGCTGACGCCGACCGACGCGCAGGACTTGGCCTACTACATCCTGAGCCTCAACCGGGCGCTGCCCTGAGGCCATGCAGTTGAAAGGCCCCGGAGCGGAAGCTACAATGAGTCCAATGCCGCTCCCAAGGGAGGTCGCTGGTTGCTGACATTTGTCCGCGCTACGGAGGCGGATCACGACCGGGTCCGACAGTTTCTAGCGCAATTTGTGGATGACTATCTGGCGGAGACGTATTCGCAGCATCTGGTCGAGCGGCGCGGCGGCCTCTATCTGGCTCTGGACGGTGACCAACTGGTGGGGACATGCGTCATTTCCCTGCCCAAAGCCCAGGAAGCCTATCTGAGCGGTATGCGCATCGCGCCCAACCGACAGGGGCAGGGCCTGGGTGAAGAGTTTGGCCGATTCCAGCTGGACGAAGCGCGACGCTTGGGCGCGAGGATTGTCCGGGTGCTGGTGCGCCAAGACAATGAAGCCTCGGCCAATGTTCTGCAGGAGAAGCTTGGGTTTCGGGTCGTGGACCATTGGGCGGTCGGCGAAATCAGTCCCATCCCGGAGCCACGTGACCGTCCCAGTGACGCCGGGCCCGCGTGGGCGATTGATCGGGAGCGGTTGGCCGACTTCACTCAAACCTGTGCCGGTGACCTGTGGAGCATGACCGAATGGCAACCCGAAAGCTTGGACATCGGCGACGTGCTCCATCGCATCGAGGATGGGGGGGCGGCGGTGGTCCCGCAGACGGGGGAACTGAGCGCCTTGGCCCTGACCCGCATCCAGTCTCGAGAAACCATGTACATCCAGTATTTTCGTGCGCTGGGACAAGCCGTGGGCTCGCTGCTGGATTACCTCTGGAATGAGGCGCGGGCGTGGGGGGCGAGCCGATGCCGCTTTGGACTGACACAATCGGCCGCCGACAGACTGCGGGCATCGGTGCCGAATTGCGAAATCATCTGGCGCGGGTTGGTTTTGGAACGGCAGCTCAATCTGGCTCCGAGCGAGGCTTGACGGTTCCACGCGTCAGCCCGGAGTGCCGTCGCCCGCTCACACGCCGCTGGGGTCAGGGTGGTTGCAGCCACCGAGCGGGACACTGATCGCGAAGAAGAGGGTTGTCTCGTGGACTGGTTGCAAGGATCTCCCATCCCCAGTATGATGAATCTGCCCTAAAACGGCAGGACCCATCCCCACGGCACCGACCGGCAGACCGGGCGCAGATGTTTTTCGGCGGGAGATTAACGGGCATGCTGGGTGCGAATGCAAAGAACGTCGCGCGGTTCCCGGAGGGGAGCCGAGTCGGAAGCGGAGGAGGATTTCCCGTGTCGGCTTTGGTGATCTTGCCAACGTACAACGAGCTTGGAAATCTCAGACCGCTGGTGGAGGACATCCTGGCGCAGGCGCAGGAATTTCATGTGCTGATCATCGATGACGGTTCTCCCGACGGCACAGGCCTCCTGGCCGACCACCTCCACCGGCTCTATCCCGAACGGGTCGCCGTGATTCACCGTGAGGGCAAGCTGGGTTTGGCGACCGCCTATCTGGCGGGATTTCATTACGGGCTCAGCAAGGGCTACGACTTTTTGTTTGAAATGGACGCCGACTTCTCCCATCGCCCGGAATATCTGGCGCGGTTTCTGGACACCGCCCGCACCACCGGCGCCGACGTGGTGCTGGGTTCCCGTTATGTGCCGGGCGGGGGCGCCGTGAATTGGAATTGGCGTCGGCGGCTCATTTCGCGCGGGGGCTCTTGGTACGCCGGCAAGCTGCTCGGGCTGCCCATTCGCGATTTGACCGGCGGCTTTAAGTTGTTCCGGCGCGAGGCGTTGGAAGCGATTGACCTGACGGCGGTGCAGTCCACGGGCTACGGATTTCAAATCGAAATGACGTTTCGAGTCCATCGGGCCGGCATGAAGGTGGTCGAATACCCCATCGTCTTCCAAGAGCGCCGCGACGGCGTCAGCAAGATGTCCTCGTCCATCTTCGTGGAGGCCCTCTGGATGGTCGCGAAGCTGAGCCTCACGCGGCCCCAGGCGGTGGGGCAGGAAAACCTCGAGCGCCAGCGCGTCAGGCCTTGAAGCTGCCGTCCTGGCTCGGGCGCCTGGTTCGGTACGGCATCGTCGGCGGCATCGGCGTGGTGGTGAATTTCGCGGTGTTGAAGGGCGTCTGGCCGACGCTGCACGGCAGTCCGGCGGTCGCCAACGCCATCGCCACCGAAGCCGCGATTCTTTCCAACTATGGGCTCAACAGCCGCTTCACGTTTCACGTCCGCCTGCGCTGGATCACATGGCTTCGCTACAACTTGGTCTCCCTGCTGGGGGGCGCGTTGCAAGTCGGGGCGTTTACGGTCCTCGTGCACTTTCACGTGTACTACCTCCTCGCCAATCTGCTGGCCATCCCGCTGAACACGGCGGTGGCGTTCATCCTGTCCCTCCAGTGGGCCTTCAAGGAGCCGACCGCGCATGCCCAACCAATGGTCGAAACCGCTGTCCGCCGCCGCTGACGCGGGGTGGCTGATGCTGGCCGCCGGAGCGGAGGTGGCCCGTGTGGAAGACACCATGGTGCGCCTGGCGGCCGCCTACGGTGTCGCCGCCGAAGCGGTGGCGCTGCCGACCTTGATTTTGCTGTCCGGTCAGGAGGGCACCTTGCTGCGCCGGGTCCGGGCGCGGCGCACCAATCTGGCCGTGGTGGAGCTGGTCAACCAGTGGTCGCGCGAAGCGGCCTCGGGGCGACTGCCCGTGGAGGCGCTGCAGGCGCGATTGGATGGCGTGCACGACCTGCGCCGCCATCCGGCGGCGGTGGAAGTGGCGGCGGCAGGCGTGGCGGCAGCGGCGCTGGCTCTCCTGTTTGGCGCCGGGCCGTCTACGTTGCCATGGGCCTGGACCGCCGGCGCCCTCGCCCAGGCCGTGCGGATGGGCATGCGGGCCACGGCTGCCGGCGGGGCGCTGGGCGACATGCTGGCGGCGTTTGCGGCCGTCCTGCCGGCCCTGGCGGCGGCGCAATGGCCGGGAACCCACCCCGGCCTGGTGGTGGTGGGGGGCATCATGGTCCTGGTTCCGGGTATCCTTCTGACCACAGCCGTGCGGGACGGGATGAACGGAGACTTGCTGTCGTCGGCCGGGCGGCTGTTGGAGGCGGCGCTCGTCGCCGGATCGGTGGCCGGCGGCGCCTCTTTGGCCTTGTACCTGTATGTCCATGCCGGCGGACGGTGGCCCTAAATGGGCGAGAGCGTGGGCTTGGCCCTGATTTCGGCCGCCTGCTTTGCGGTGGTGTATCAGTGCACGTGGACGACGGCCGTGTGGGCTGGCGGACTGGCGGCGGCGGGATGGGCGGCCGCCTCGGCGCTTGCCTCCCTGCCCCATGTCGCGGTGCTGCCCGATCTGGTGGGCGCGGCCGTCGTGGGTGCGGGAGGGGAGATTCTGGCCGTGTGGCGGCGGCAGCCGGTCACGCTGCTGGTGGTGCCGGCTATCATCCCGTTCGTTCCCGGTTTGGAAGCGTATCAGAGTATGGTCGCGTTCATCAACCACCATTTTCAGGCCGGGCTGGAGGCGCTGTCAGCCGCTCTCCTGACGGCCGCGGCCATCGCCGTGGGCCTGGCCGCCGCGTCGTTTTTGGTGCGACCTCTCATCCGCCGCCGCCGGAACATCCCGGCCGCCTACCCGGCTGATGGGGGCGCGGGCCGGTCGCGTGACGGTCTCGACGACCGGATGGGTGAGTCGGCGCGTTGCTTGGATGACCGGAGAGACGCGGCCCGGGGCTGTTCGACCGAGGAGGGGCGCAGGACATGATGCCAACGTTTCAGGCTGCGGATCTGAACGGGGCACCGCTCGGTCGTGACGAGCTGCTGGCCGAGGCGCCGGTGCTGGTGATTTTGCTCCGCGGTCTCGGGTGACCGCACTGCCGTCGCCAGCTCGGGGAGTTGGCTCGCCGCTACGGGGAGATCAAAAGTCACGGCGTGGAGGTGGTGGCGATTGGTCCCGACTCCGCCGAGCGGCTTCGACAGTACTGGGATCGGCACCATATTCCGTTTCGCGCGGTGGCGGACCCGTCGGGCGCTTTGTTGGCTCAATGGGGACAGGAGGTCAGCTGGCGGCGGCTGGGGCGTATGCCGGCCCTGGCGGCGGTCGCCAAGGACGGGCAGATTGTGCACACGCACCATGGCCGCTCGATGGCCGACCTGCCGGACATCGACGCCGCTCTGAGCCGTCTCGCGCCATAGCCGCGCGCGAGCCTCAGACGCCCGCGCGCGGCGGGGATGCCGGCGTCCACTCGCTGCGCAGCAGCGCATAGACCACATGGTCGACGTATCCTTGGGGATACCGCTGGTCTTGCCGGAGCACGCCCTCCTGCCGAAAGCCGAGTCGCTCCGGGATGGCGCGGCTCCGCGCGTTGTCGGGTTGCGCCATAATCACGAGGCGATTTAGGCCCAACCGGTCGAATCCATAGGTGACGAGGGCCGAGACGGCGCGGGTCATCCAGCCCCGGCCCTGCATGCTCTCTCGAAGCCAATAGCCAATCTCGGCGCGGCCCGCCTGGCGGTCCAGGCCGTGCATGCCCACGGAACCGGCAAGCTCGCCGGCACCCCAGAGGGCAAGCTCCAGTCCACGATATTCGGCCCACTCGCGCCGGGTGCGGCGGATGTACTCAAGCGCCGCCACCTCGTCATAAGCGGGGCTCGCAAAGGGCAGCCACCGTCCCAGGTAGGAGGCGTCCTGCCGTACCAAGTGAGCCAGTGTGGATGCATCCTGTTCCTCCCAGAGAGCCAGGGATATTTCCGAGTCAATGGGCCAGACGAACATGGGAAGCTCCTTTCCAGCCGCGCCGAGGCACGGCGCCGACGTGGCGAAACGGGGGGCACCGGCCATCTTCACCGTGCCATGGCGGCGGACGGCGCGTCAAGAGGCGGCGGGGGCGCCGAGCTTCCGGCCGGCTCGCCGCTCCGGGCGCCGCACCTGCGGCGGCATGGGGCAGGCCCGGGAGAATGGTCGGCTAAGATACAGGACGAGCCGGCCGGCGGCGAGCGGTCACAGGGGGGATGTCACGTGGAGGTTCGCGTGCGGGGCGGGGAGGATCCGGAAACACCGTGCCGCTTTCACGTCTTTAGGAAAACGAGTCCCGCCCGCTACGAGGGCGGGTGGTTCCGAGGAGCCCGGAACTGTATCAGCTGAGTGCGGCGTATCTGGAGCCGGTTGCCTTTTGGGCCGCTCGCTTCGGCTTGAACGTTCAACACGTTCATGGGGACGGACCCCCGTCCTGAGAGGGGACGAGACCGACCGCCCGAAGCCAGGCGGCAAGGGCCTGGGGGTCAGGGGCCACCACGAAGACTTCCTGGACGGCGCCGGGCGAGCGACCCAACAATTTGAGGCCGGTGGTCGTCGCATATTGGATCGTCCATCCGATCGACCCACCGCCTTTGGGGCGGATGGGGCCGGGAATGACGGCATTGACCAGGGACGATGACCCAAGGAGGGCGAGTCCGGGCTCCAAGGCGGCCAGGACGTGATGTTCGCGTTTGACTTTGTGCTTGCGGAATTTGGGCATCAGCGGAGATCCGGCTTCAGGAAATCGACCAGCGCATCTTTCGTGCTGGGAAACGCGACCTCGGTCCATGGAATGTCGGCCGGGGAAAAGGCGCGCACCTCAAAACACTCCGGGGACTCGGCCAGGAGACCGCCGCCGTCGGCCTCGCCCCGGTAGACCACCACCACCACGGCCGATTGGGGGTAGGAGTACACACCGACCAGTCCCGCGATCCGCACGTCGAGCCCGGTCTCTTCGAGCGTCTCCCGGCGGGCGGCCTCCGGCACCGTCTCGCCCTGTTCCGCAAATCCTCCCGGCAGCACCCAACGATTGAATCCCGGCTCGATCGACCGGCGGACCAGGACGATGTCGGCCCCGACTCGGGTGATGGTGCCGGCGGCGACTTTCAAGTTGCGGTAACGAACGAGGCCGCAGCGAGGGCAGATCAGTCGCGGCTGATCAAGCACGCGGCGCTCTTCCAGACGGCCGCCGCAGCCTTCGCAATAGCGGGGCTCCCATTGCCGCGCGATCACGGCGTCACCTCGGCCAGCCGTGGAACGAAGCGATCTCCGGCCGTCAAAAAATTCACCGTCACGACCTGGCGCTCCTGGGTGCCGGCCGTGTCCGATCCCTCGACCACCGTGACCGCGCCGCTGCCGACGCAGGTCAAGGCGTGGCCGTCGGCATCGACAACCGCGGCGGTGTCCTCGTCGATGCCCACACCCATGTGTTGGGGATGGGTCAGCACCGCGGCCAGGAGTCGGACCAGGCGCCCTCGTTGGGAAAAGTGCTGATCGATAATCGCGTGCGGCCAGAAGCCGAGCCCGAACGCCATCTGGAGGCGAGAGGCATCCCGTGGATGGCGGGCGGAGCCACCGGCGATCATGATGCGGGAGAGCGCGGCTGCCCCCGCGCTGGTTCCGCCCAGCACCGCACCTGCGTGCCAACGGTCGATGAGACGCGTTTGGAGCCCGCTTCCGGTGACCCGGTCGCACAAGCGGACCTGGTCCCCTCCGGTGAGCCAGATGCCCGACACCTCCGGCCACCAATCGGCTAAGTGGTCAGGTTCCGAGGGATCGTCGGCCCAGTAGGTCGCCTCAGCCCCCAAGCGTCGAAATATCGCGGCGTAACGTTGCCAGGCGGCCGTCGTGTCGTGGGCGGCCGCCGTCACCACGGCGATGTGCGCCGCGGGGCCACCGGCCGCGTTCAAAAAGCGTTCCAGGCAGACCGGATTGTTCTTCTGGTCTTCGGCGCCTCCCACCGCAAACAGCATGCCGGCCACAATCCTCGCCCCCCGGTTTGACTGCTTCGCGGGTGGCAGGGCAATCTCCTTGCGCGCATCGGGTCCCCGGCAGAGATGGGACGATGAAGGCTATTCGAGCGACAGGCGGTGACCGCCCGCGTTGGCGGAGTCCGGCAGTCCGGCCCACGGACTCACGACAATCTGGCCGTTCTCCAGGCGGGCATATTCCGGATGCTCGGCGACCTCGCCGGGTGGGATGGCCCAGACGGGGCCGATGCGAACCTGGCTCGGTTCAAATCGGATCGCATAGACGACCGCGTCGCGCTGGTCGGGCTGCCCGGCCAAAATCATGCCCCGAAGCCGACCCAGCACGAAGACGTCTCCGCCCGCAATGACACGGGCGCCGGGATTGACGTCGCCCACCACCACCACATCCGCCGCATGCTCCACCACTTGGCCGGAGCGAAGGGTCATGCGCACGATGAGAGCGCCCCGCGGTTCGGATGCCACCGGGCTTACCACGGGCCGCATCGTCGCTTGCTCGTACACGCCGGCGAGATGAAGCTTGGGAAACGCGGCGAACTGGGTCGCAATCCCGGCCAGCAGCGACGGGCTTAGCGGCAGCGTGTCCACTTCCACCGCCAGGCTGGCCGTGCCCAAAAACTGCTGCTGGCGCGAAAGGGTCTTCTCCAAATCCACCAGCAGCGTGTCTTCGTCGGAAAACCCGTGTGCGAGACAGCGGAGGCCTCTCCGGTCACCCTTGATATCCACCAAGCTTCCTCCTGCACGTGCGCTCTGTGGGCGACCGCCGCAAGCGGCCAGTCGCTCGCCGTCGACGCGTCCGACGCCCGACCTGCGAGAATTCCACGCGTCGCTCGGAAGATCCTGCCGGTCCTTGTCGAACAAAGGCGCTCCCGTGGGGCGAGACGGCGTCAGCGACGGCGCCACGGGAACGTTTGGGCGCCGTGCCAGCCCACGTGGCGCCTGCGGATCGCCAGCCGCCCCAGAATGCCCCGCGGAGATGGCGATGCGGGAAGATGCACGCGATCGCAGCCGGCCAGGCGTTCGGTGCCCGAACCGGGGGGCAGCGGTGCCGGGACGCGGCCCTCCCACGGGACATCTCCCCGCCAATACTCCAACCGCCGCGGGGGGCTCGCGGCCGAGGCCGCGGCGGCCGGCGCCGGATGGAGACGGGCCAGCCAGTCGCCCGTGCAGTCCGGGTCCAACTCCCCCGCGGCCGCGGACAGGATCGGGCAGGCCAGCTCGGGCGCGGCCCAAGCGGCCACGCGGCGGGCACGCGCCGCCGTCGGTGCCGCCACGATAAGCCCGTTGAGGGCCTCGGTGCCCATGCGCCGTGCCTTTTCCCGCCACTGCGCCGCCGTTTCCGTTCCGCGGTCAGCCTCAACGGCCACCCGCAGACCGCCGGCGGCAGACACCAGCCATCCGTCGGGCCGGTATCTCCCGGGGCCGCCGGACGTGAATGTCCAGTGGGAAAACAAGGGGCTCAAGGCCACATAGAGATCGGCGACCAGCTCACGGTGGCGGGCACCGCGACGCGGACAGCGGGGATGCCAATAGGCGCCTTGAAAACGCACGGTGGCGCCTTGGTCGACCAGGCTCTGCAGCCGGCGGCCGGCGGCTTGCGGTGGACACCCCAACAGGTGGGCCGCCTGGGCGGCGGTCAATCGTCCCACCGCCTCCAGGGCGTCTCGCAACCGATCGGCCTCCGGAGTGGTCACGGCTGGGCCCTGACCGGCGACGGGAGGCGGACCAGCCGGGGAGGCTGCAGACGGCCCTGGCGGGTGGGCATCCACACGGCGCGCCCCCGCGGCAGATAGCGCGGATTGGGAAGGGGCTGCGGAGCGGCGGCGCGGCCCAACAGGGTCACGTCTTCGGCGGCGGTCCCCGCCAGAATCACGCGCGTGCGGGCATTGGCCAGAACGGCGGCGCGAAGGGTCGGGGACAGCTGGCCCATGTCTTGGTGGGCCAGCACCAATCCGATCCCATAGCCGCGGATCATGGCGAGAACATCGCTCAAGTCGGGCGAAACGTACTGGTGAAACTCGTCCAGGTACAGCGTGTGGACCAGGGCGTTCTGGGGTCCCGCCCGGTAGGCGGCCTGGACGAACAGATGCCAGAGGAGCACACCGAGCGCCTGGGCACCGAGCCCGAGTTCGGCGCCGTTCAGCGGCGACACGAGAACGAGATTCTGGGCCAGGACCTCATCCAAGCTGAAGTCATAGGGCGGTGTCAGGGCGTGAGCCAGGGCGGGGTGGACGCGCAGGCCGCGAAGGCGGTTCAACAGGCCCAGTTCCAGTTCCAGCTGGCGCGCGGGCGGCAAAGCCCCCCACTCGTCTTCGAAATATCGGGTCAGGTCCGCGTCATCCACTTGGCTCAAGAGCCGGCGCCGATAGGCGGGCTGGTGCAAAGCCTGCTCGACCGTCTCCAGAGAGGCGTCCTCGCCGTGCGCCTGTTTTACCAGGCGCACGGCCTGCACGAGGAGAACACGACTGACACTGCGATAGAAGGGGTGCGACCCCGGTTCCAGCTGGTCGAGCGCCAGCGCCAGTCCTTCGCCCGCCGCCGCGCCGTCGCCCGCGATGGGGTTCAGATGGGGACAATCCGGACGCGTGGGATTGAAAGGTACGACGGTCCGCCCTAAATTGAGCGCCGTTCGCCGAACCGCGGCCGCCAAGTCGCCCTTGGGTTCGATCAGGGTCACTCCGCGGCCCGCACGCAGATCCTGAAGGATCCAGGGATGCAGGACGGTGCTGGACTTGCCGGATCCTGTGGGTCCGAGAACCTGGACATGCAGCAGCCGGTCGCCGTCCGGCAGGCTGACCGGGATGCCGAGCGAAGTGCGGCCCACATAGAGTCCGCGCGGCGCTCGTGTGGGCAGACGAACGAGCAAGATGCCAATCAGGAGCGCCGCAGTCAGGCTGGAGCCGGGCCAGACCGCCACACAGGCGACGGGCAGAGCGGCCGCCGCAGAAAGGCGGCGGCGACCGGCCAGCGCCACGGCCGCCCCCATCACCGCCGCCGGGCCGATGATGAAGGCGCGTGTGAATTGGGAGGGCGCAAGGACGCGCTGGCTGACAAGCAGCAGCGCCGCCAGCCAGGCGGCGGCCAAAGCCGCCCAGCCGGCGACGGGATGTCGGAGCATCACCGACACGCGCATGGGCGCCTCCCCCCACGGAACGTGGTCATGCGCTGTTTCGCGGTCTCCCGGGCCAGTCCTCTTTTTGCGATGCGCGATCCGTGACGGCGCCGGCCTTGCCCGAAGGCGGCGGGCGGACTAGAATAGCCACCGGGTTCGGCGCGCGGGAACCTCGTCCGGCCCACACCCCCGGGATTGGCTCAAATCGAACGGCACAGGCCCCTTCGTGGGCATTGCGAACCTGAGCGCATCCGGTCCGTTCGCCAAAGCTTCTGCCCGAACGCGCAGGGGACGCCTCGGGGTCGTCGATCTGCAGGGGCTGTCGTCACGACGGCCCGTCCGGCGGGGACGCACGGTCGCCGCGGGGATCCGGTCTTGAGGAGGCGCACCGGCACGACTGACATGGATAAGCCAACGACCCTGCGGCGCGTCTTGGGCTGGAGGGAAGGGGCGGCCCTCACCATTGCCTCGGTGCTCGGCACCGGAGTGCTGTACCTGCCCGCGCTCACCGCCGAGAACGCCGGGCCGGCGGGTCTTTTGGCGTGGTTCGGCATGGGGCTTTTGATCATCCCACTGGCCTTGACGCTCGCACGCCTGTCCACCCAGACGCCGGATGCGGGCGGTATTGCCGCTTTTGTTCGGACGGCCTTCGGGGCGCCGGGAGGCGCCGCCGCGGGATGGCTGTTTTTGGGCACCGTGCCGCTGGGCGCTCCCATCGCGGCGCTGATCGGCGCCGGATACCTGGAGGCGGCCTTCGGCTGGTCGGCGCGGGTCGGCGTCGGTGTGGCCGCCCTGCTGCTGCTCGTGGCCGTGGTGCTCAACGTGGTGGGCGTGCAGATTTCCGGACGCGCGGCCACGATGGTGGTGGTGCTCATAGCCCTCTTGCTGCTGGCGGCCGTCGCCATCGGGTCGGTCCACCTGCGGGCCGCCAACTTTCTGCCGTTTTGGCCGCATGGACTGGTCCCGGTGGGGACTGATCTGGCGCTCTTGTTCTGGGCGTTCGTCGGGTGGGAGGCGGTGGCCAATTACGCGGAGGAATTTGCGCATCCCGCGCGGGATCTGACCCGCAGCATGTTCATCAGCATCGCCGTGATTGACGTTCTGTATCTCTTGTTGGCCGTGGTCACCGTGGGCACCCACGCCTACGGGGGGGCGCGGGGGCAAGATGCCCTGGCCGTGATGCTGGGACAGGCCGCCGGGCGGGTCGGCGTGGCCGGGACCGCCATCCTGGCGCTCTTGGTGACCTACGGGACTATCCACGCCTATGTGGGCAGCTTTGCGCGCTTGGCCTACGCCCAAGCGCGCGCCGGCGACTTTCCACCGGGTCTGGCCGCCCTTCATGCGCGTTTCCACACGCCGGTACGGGCGCTCTTGACGCTGGGCGCCGTCTTTGCGGTCGTGCTGGCCATCGATGCCTGGCACCCTTTTGCCTTGAGCCGGCTCATCGGCTGGTCCGCCGCCGTGTTTATCGGCCTCTATGTCCTGGCCATGCTGGCCGGCATGCGAACGCTGCCGCACCGGAACGAACGGTTGACGGCGCTCCTGGCGCTCGTGGTTTGCCTGGGCGCGATGCCGTTCCTGGGTTGGGATGGAGTCTACCCGGCGGGGCTGGCCGCCGTGGGCGTCGGCGTGCACGCCCTCTTTCATCGTCGGCGCGTGATCCGCTCCGGCGGTTACTCCCCCGACCAGTGAACCGCCCCGACGGTGGGAAAGTGGGCCAGCGCCTCCTCCAGTTCCTTTGTGATGACGCGGAGATGAGCGTCGGTGTCCGCCTCCGCGCGCAGCACCAAGGCGGGCTGGGTATTGGAGGCCCGCACCAGACCCCAACCGAACGGATAGTTGACGCGCAAACCGTCGATGTCGACGATGGGATAGCGGCGCCGAAAGTCTTCCTGGAGCGCGCCGACGACGATAAATTTGTCTTCATCGGGACAGTCCACCCGCACCTCAGGGGTGCTGGGTCGTTCCGGCACATCCGCCAAGAGTTCTGACAGGGGTCGGTCGGCGTTCGACAAAATGCGCAGCAGGCGGCCGGCCGCATAGAGGGCGTCGTCGAAGCCGTAGTACTCGTCGGCGAAGAACATGTGTCCCGACATCTCTCCGGTGAACACGGCGCCGATTTCCCGCATGCGGGCCTTGATGAGCGAGTGGCCGGTTTTGAAGAATTCGGGCTGGCCCCCGAGGCGAACGATCTCGTCCACCAAGGTGCTGGAGCACTTCACTTCCACGATGGCGCGGGCTTGGGGATGGCGGGCGAGGATTTCGCGCCAGAACAGGATCATCAGACGGTCGCCCCACAAAATGCGGCCGGTGTCGTCCACGACGCCGATGCGGTCACCGTCCCCGTCGAACGCCACGCCGACATCGGCGTGCGTCCGTCGCACCTCGGCGATCAGGTCGACTAGGTTCTTGGCCACGACCGGATCCGGGTGGTGATGCGGAAAGGTGGGGTCGGGCGTGCAATACAACGGCACCGTCTCCACGCCATAGACCGCCATCACCTGCTCGGCAAACAGCGCCGCGGTGCCGTTGCCGGCATCCACCACCACTTTGAGCGGGCGGGGGCCCAGATGAATCTTTTCACCCAGCATGGCGAGGTAGGCAGGAACCGGATCCCGGTGCTCCAGGGCGCCCTGACCGTGGGCGAACGGCCCGCTGTCCATGAGCCGACGGACCGCCTGGATGTCTTCGCCGAATAGGGTGGCCGGGCCCCAGGCCAGCTTGAACCCATTGAACTCGGCGGGGTTGTGGCTGGCCGTGATCATGACCCCGCCGTCCACCTCATAGTGGAGGCGCGCCCAGTAGAAGATGGGTGTCACCACCGTGCCGATATCGATGACATGAATGCCGGTGGCCATCAGGCCGCGTTCCAGGGCGTCGCGAAACGCGGGGGATGAGGCGCGCGTGTCCGCGCCCACCAGGGCCCGGTCGGCGCCTTGGGACAGGAGGTATGTGCCCCACGCCTGCCCGAGGCGCTCCACATCCTCCACGCGAATATCGGTGCCCACGACCCCGCGGATGTCATACTCCCGGAACACGCTCGGATTCATAGCCGTCTCCCCTTGCTTTGTGGCGCTCGACTCTCACCTGAGCATAGCCGCGCGGTTTCGCATCGGCAAGGACACGCCCGCCCATAATGAACAGCGGGGGAAGAGGAACCGATTTTGAGCCGCGCGCGGTTGACACCCAAGCGAACAACTTAATATAATCGCGGTGTCATTGTTCGCACACAACATGTGCTGCCGATTGATGGCCGATCCGCTATTTATAGAGGAGGAACCATGGCCACAGAGGAAGCCGTCCAATATCGGGACGAAATTGTCCGCATCGAGCCCAAAGGCATCGAGCACGTCGTGGACGCCGAGCGCCACGGGCACGTGAGTTCCGTGTTCAGCCTGTGGTGGGGCGCCAATGTGGAGCTGGCCACCCTCTCCACCGGGGTCGCGGCGGTGGCGCTGTTCGGGGTGAACTTCACCCAGGCGGCCATCGGTCTGGTGATTGGCAACATTCTGGGTGCCTTGGTGCTGGCGGCTCTCTCCACCTTCGGACCTCGCCTCGGCGTGCCGCAGATGGTGCAGTCGCGGGCCGCGTTCGGATTCTTCGGCAACTTCGTTCCCGGGATTTTGAACATGGTGGCCGGGGTGATGTGGTTTGCCGTCAACACGGTGCTGGGCGTGTTTGCCCTGGTGCTGCTCACGGGGATGGGATTTCTTCCCGGACTGGTCATCATGGCCGCCGTGCAAGTGCTCGTGGCGGTATACGGCTACAACCTGATCCACGCCTTCGAGCGCGTCATGGCCGTCGTGCTGACGCTCGTCTTTGTGGGTCTGTCCCTCTTCGCGTTCAGTCACGCCCACTATGCGCTGCCGTTCAATCCCAAGGCGCCGGTGGCGTTCGGCGGCGTGTCGGGCGGCATCATCGAAGCGGTGGCGCTGGCGCTGTCGTATCTGTTCGGCTGGACCGCCTTTGCGTCCGACTACACGCGGTATCTGGCCAACGGGACCAAGCCGCGCCGCATCTTCCGAATGGCCGGCTGGTCGAATTTCCTGGCCTGCCTCTGGCTCGAGCTGATGGGGGTGGCGCTGGCCACCACGTTCCCCAAGGCCGCCGCCGGCAGCAATCCGGTGGGCATTCTGACGGGCATCTCTCCGCACTGGCTGGTGGAATTGGGCCTCCTGGCCGTCGTCATCGGCACCGTCACCGCCAACGTGCTCAACATCTACTCTGGTTCCCTGTCGGCGCTGGTGGTGAACATCCCGCTGAAGCGCTGGACCATGGCCATCGTAGTCGGCGTGGTGGGAGCGGCCATCGCTTGGATTGGCCGCACCAACTACTACTTGGAGTACGAGAACTTCCTGTTCCTCCTGGCGTACTGGATTGCCCCGTGGGCCGCCATTGTCCTAGTCGATTATTTCCTGGTCCGGCGCGGCCGGTTTGAAACGGTGCTGTTCTACAACGCGCGCCGCGCCATTCGGCCCGGACTCTGGGCCTGGGCGATTGGCGTGCTGGTCTCGGTGCCTTTCTTCAACCAGACCATCTATACCGGGTTCGTGGCGATGAAGTACCCACAGATTGGGGACATTTCGTACTTTGTCAGCTTCATCGTCGCCGGACTCGTGTACTGGCTGTGGACGGCGCGGAAGGTGCCTGCCTGACCAGGCGGAACCGTGCGGCCCGGGCCCTCGGGGTCCGGGCCGCGCGGCGTTTTCGCGATCGGACTCGGCCGCATGCGGGCTCCGGTACAATGGAGGGCGGCGAGCGTCAACCCCAGAGCAGTGAGGCGATGGCATGGCCGACCTGATTGTACGCCCGTATCGGGCCAGCACAGATTTTCGCGCCGTCTTGGACGCGCAGTGCGATTTATACCAACTGAACTTCCCGCGATTCGTCTGCACACCCCAGTTCGTGGCGGAGCAGGGGGCTCGCCTGCGGCAGGCCGTGCGGCGGCCGTATGAGCATGCGCTGTTCGTCCTGGAAGACGCTGGCAGCGTGCAGGGATTCGTTTGGACCGTCATTCGCATGGACTTGCAAGGCGTCTTTGGCTCCGTGGACCAGGTGTATCTAAAACCCGCCTACCGGGGCCGCGGACTGGGTGCGCGGCTGATGCAGGCGGCGCACGCGCACTTGGCCGAATCCGGTGTGAGCCATTGCCGGCTTTATGTGACCGAGAGCAATCAGGCCGCCGTGGCGCTGTACAAGCGCTTGGGCTACGACGTCATTCGTCTGGAAATGGAGAGGGCGCTGTCCTTGCGCGAGTCGCCGGGCGATTAACCGGACGATATGGTGGCCCGAGAGGACCGCCTGAGGAGCGCCGGGACGTCTGTCGACCACGGCCGGGCAAGGCGGGCGGCTGGATGACGGGGTGGTCCGTCGGTCGACTGGGAGCGGTTCCATCCCACCGATGCGATGACCTCTCCGGCCGCAGCCCGGCGCGACCGTGCTGTGTCTTCGACCACAGGGCCGCGCGATGTCTGTCCGCACGCGCTCTGACCGGCCTTGACCCGCCGGTCTCGCGCGTCGGGCGCGGACCGGCGGGTTTCACCGGAGCGGAGCGCAGGAGTGGCCCGGTGTTCCGTCTGTCCGGGCTACGGGCCGCAGCGCTGTAGGGAGCGGGTGTTTCCGTGCCGATCGACCGAACCGAATCGCCCGCCGCCGGCACGCCATGTCCGCAGTAGACTATACCCATGATGAGAACGGTGAGAGTGGATATTGGCCGCTCGGCCGACAGCAGGGTGTTGCCCACCGTGCTGATCGGGTATCGGGCCTTGTATGGGCTGGATCTCTATGACGTATCGGAACGCACCGGCGTCCGCCAGTCGGCTTTGGCGGCGCTGGAGGCGGGTCGGCTGGAGCCCACGCCGGACGTGCTCTGGCAGCTGGCCGGCGCCTACGCCGGTGAGAGCGGACCGAATCTCTGGCGTTGGCAGGTGCTGCTGGCGGCGGCGTTCTTGTCCTGGCCGACCGCGACCTTCTTCGGCGCGGTGGTGGGACGGCCGGAGGACGCGGGAGTGGTCTGGCGTCGTGCCGGCGAGGCCGAGGCGGTCTGGTCACAGGCAGCTCGGGCGCCGGAGGAGACGGTCGGCCCCGCCGGGGTGTTGTGGACCGCCTACCTGGACGACGGCCAGCAAATGTGGCCGCGCTTTTCGTCCGCCTGCCGCCCGCACTGGAACGCGGCGGCTCAGCAGACGGCGTGGTTCGAGGTGGCCTGGCTAGCGGACGCCACCGGGCGGGACGCCCTGGCGCGCATCCTGACCGGCGGTGCGCGATCCGATCGTGCGGAGGAGGATTGGGAGGAGACCGCCGCGGCTCTCTGGGAAGTTTGGACGCGGCGCGGTCGCCATGTGCCCGATCCCACGGCGTCGGATCA
Organism: Clostridiales bacterium; assembly: GCA_027318915.1. The sequence continues at coordinate 18,553 of DAHVOH010000027.1, read as the reverse complement.
CCCGGATCCGGAGCGGTTCGCGCGACTGGAAGCCTGCTGGAAGGAGCTGACGCCGCCGTATCGCGCCATCGTCGTGGGATTGGCCCGGGCGCTTTTGGGGCAATAGGGCGGGTCGTTGCCCGCCACGGAGGCCGCGGGACTCTCGGAAACGCGGAGGGGATGCCACGGGCGGGCGGTGCCGACGGGTCCTCCTGGTGTCCAGCGGACTCATCGGTTGGCGGCGAACGGCGCCTGGCGGCCGCAGAGGAATGGGTCGGCGGTCACCGGGGGACCGGGCGGGGCCGCGGTCAGCTCAGCCGGCTCGCCGGCGCCAGACCCGGGACATGATGAGGGTGTATTCTTCCACGTGGAACCGGCGGGCGGCCAGCATGAACAATGCGGAGCCCGTCGCCATCATGAGCGCCAGCGCCACCGCTTTGGGGATGAGGGCGGGGGACGTGATCCACGGGTTTAGCAGGACGCGGGCCATGGCCACCCCGAGCGCCATGACCGCTGCGGCCAGGAGAGTGCGGGCCGCCGTGCGGGCCATGCGCGTGCCGCCCAGGGGGCCCAGCTTGCGGCGCAACATCCAGCCCAAGAGGACCAGGTTGACGTATCCGGTGAGGGTGTAGGCCAAGGCGAGGCCATCTTGTCGCAGCGGGTGGAGGACTAGGAGGCTGATGATGAAACCGACGCCCAGGGCGACGGCTCCCACCCACACCGGCGTGCGCGTATCGTGGTAAGCATAGAATCCTCGCACCAGGACTTCCATGCCACCGTACGCCAGCACGCCGAGGACATAGAAGCTGAGGGCCCCGGCCGTGACCATCACGGCATGCGGCGTGAAGCGCCCGTGTTCGAAGAGCACCGCCACCAGCGGCCGGCCCACCAGCCATAGACCGACCGTGGCCGGCACGGAGATGAAGATGACGACCCGCATCGCGCCCGACAGATAGCGGAGAAACTGCTCGCGCTGTCCCCGGCTGACCAATTCCGCCAGGTTGGGCAGGAGCGCGATGGCCAACGACGAGGCGAGGCTCACCGGCGTCATCATGATGCGGCTGGCGAGCCGCAGCGCGTTGATGCTGCCGGCGGGCAGCAGGGAGGCGAAGAATGTTTGGTTGATGATGAGGTTCAGCTGGCCCAGACCGACGCCGAACATGATGGGCAGCATGAGGCGGCCGACGCGGCGGAGGCCGGGATGGTGGGGATTCCATTCCCAGCGGTAGCGAAGTCCGAGACGTCGCACGGAGGCCACCTGAATCAGGAAGTTGACAAAGGCGCCCACCAGGACGCCCCAGGCGAAGGCCTGGATTCCCCATTGGCGACCGAACCAGTAGCCGATGACAATGATGGCCAAGTTATAGAACAACGGGCCGATGGCGGTGGCCCAAAAGCTTTTCTTGGCATACTGCATGCCGACCAAAACCCCGTTCAGGGCATGAAACAAGACGGCAATCAGCATGATGCGGGTGAGATAGGTGGTGTCCGCGATGGCGTGCGGCTCGCCGTTGAATCCGACCGCCAGCACGCGCATGATGTCGGGCGCCAGCCACTCGCCGAGCAGCAGAATGGGAATCAGACCGACCCACACCAAGCTCAAAGCCAAGTTCATAACCCGCTCGGCTTCGTCGTGGCGGTCCTGGGCCAGGTAGCCGGCGATGACGGGCACGAAGGCGGAGCTGATGGCGCCGCCAATGAGCAGGAGGTACAGCGTGTCGGGGATGACGTAGGCGGCGTTGTACTGGTCGACGGTGGCGGTTTGGCCGTAAAAGCCGGCGATGATGGCATCGCGCACAAACCCCATCAGCCGGGACACGACGGTGGCTCCCGTAACCAACGTGGCGGCCCACATCATCCGGCTCACCACGCTGTCGTCGCGGGCCATGTTTGCCTCCCTCCCCGCCGTCCCGCCCATTATGAGGAAGCCGGTCGCCCCTGTCCACGGCGATGAGGAGCCGCGCGGGAGATTTCGCCGCCGGGGCTCGCGCCCGGTGATCGCACCGATGCACGCAGTAAGGGAGCCTGAGCCGACCGCCTACCGCAGCGAGACGACAGGACCAGGATGGCCGCGCTTTCGAGGCTGCCGAATCGAAAACCGTTCGCCTCGTCAGGGGACTTTCGGCGCTCGGAGAGTGGCTCGCGGACGTCGGCGATGGGCCAGCCCTTGGGCGCGGCGCTCCGAGCGGTCCGGCGCCGCCGGGCGCCGCATCGTACAGCCTGACCCCCCCGGCGGTCGATAGGCCTGCCCCCATCCGCACAGGTCGGGAGATCCCTTGACCGAACGGGACCATGGGTGCCCGTGACTCGTGTTGCGCCGGGACGCCGGGACGAGCCTCGGCTCGTCATCGCTATCGCGCCGGCGGTCGCCGGGTCCCGGCGGGTTGTCCGTCTCGACATCCGGAGAGGCGTCTCATTCCGGTGCGGGATGTGGTCGGAGACGTTCGGACGGGCGCAGGGGCCCTGGCCGTCCGGCGCGGCGGCGCCGTTCGGACGTTGTGTCGATCCGCCGGGAGCGGTAGTGACGAATCCCTCTTGCACATTGCCGTCAACGGTGCCACCATGGAGGTGATGGAGTTGGGTGAGCCCATTGCCCGCGGGGCCGCGTCGGGCGTAAGCCGTTTGGGTCCCCCCACATCCTGCCCGCCATGGGCGCCCGATAGCGTGCAGCTACGCCAAGACGTTTCGTGCCGGCCGAACCTCGTCGTCGGGCTTCATCGCCCGTCACTACGGTGATCGATGCGGACATCGGCGCCTGTGGGGACAGGTGGCACTCTCCGATCCCCGTTCTGCACGATGGGTCGGTGCCAACACGTTTGATGATGTGGTCGGGTCTCGTCCTCGGAACCCAAAGGGAACCCTGCTGCGTTGCAGTCATTACGGGAGCGGAGACGTGGGACTTCGCTCAGGAGTGAGGTTCGGGGGTTGGGTGTTGCTGAAGCCACCGCCTGGTGGCGTGTGCGTGGTTGACCAGGATTGAGGTATAGGCTCTATGTTGCGCCCGCCGCTTCGGGTTGTCCGGTCGGCTGTCCGGGCCGGCGTTTGAGGGGTGGACGACGGTTGCGGGGGGCTGGTGTCGCCGGCGATCAGCGGGGCATGGCCGGGCTGTCGCGGGCCCGCTTGGGCTGGGTGGCCAGCCGCTTGTCGGGACATGGTACAATCAGGAAGCCAACTGCCCGTCCCGCGGCCTTCATGAAGGGAGAGCAACGCGTGGATAGAGAGTTGGCCCTGGAGATGGTCCGCGTCACCGAGGCCGCGGCCATCGCATCGGCGCGGTTGATGGGTCGCGGCGACAAGATTGCCGCCGACCAAGCCGCGGTGGATGCCATGCGGCAGGCTTTGGAGACGGTCGCCATCCGCGGACAGGTGGTCATCGGCGAAGGCGAAATGGATGAAGCGCCGATGCTGTACATCGGCGAGATGGTGGGCAACGGGGCCGGAGACCCGGTTGACGTGGCCGTGGATCCGCTGGAAGGCACCAACTTGGTGTCAAAGGGCTTGCCGGGGTCCATCGCCGTGATGGCCATCGCTCCGCAAGGACAGCTTCTGCATGCGCCCGACATGTACATGGACAAATTAGTCACGGGACCAGCCGGACGGGGCGCGCTGGATCTGGACGCCCCCATCGGCGCCAACCTGGAAGCTCTGGCCCGCGCCAGCGGACGGGCGGTCGGCGATCTGACCGTGGTGGTGCTGGATCGCCCGCGGCATGCGGACCTTATCGCGGGCATTCGCGCTTGCGGCGCCCGCATTAAGCTGATTACGGACGGTGACGTGACCCCGGCTGTGGCCGCGTGTCTGGACGGCTCGGGCGTCGACATGCTGGCCGGCAGCGGGGGCGCGCCCGAGGGCGTGCTGGCGGCTGCCGCGGTGAAGTGCCTCGGGGGTGAAATGGTGGCCCGGCTGCTGCCCGAGGACGAGGAGCAGCGGCGCCGGGCGGAGACGATGGGCGTCCGGCCGGTGGATCAGGTTTTGACCTTGGACGATCTCATTCGGGGAGACGACGTGCTGTTTGTGGCCACCGCCATCACCGACGGCGATTTTTTGACAGGTGTCCGCTACGTCCACGGAGCGGTCCGCACGCACAGTGTGGTGATGCGATCGCTGACGGGCACCGTGCGATTTGTCGAGGCCGAGCATCGGCTCGAGCAAAAGTTACGCTACGGCAAGAAGCCGCAGCGCGGGGAGGATGCATAAATCCAATGGCCGAACATGTTGAGATGCCAGCGGTTGAGTCGGAAAGGGCTGCCAAGGCGCCCCGTCGCCCTCGCAAGCCCCGAACGGAGGTGGAGGCGGGGGTCGTCGGATCGGCGGCGGGGGCGCCGCCCGTCGTGACAGGTGACGGGGGCGCCGAAGCGCCGGCGGCGGCGCCCAAGAAGCGTGGCCGACCTCGCAAAACACCGCTTCCTGAAGCCGGAGCGGCTCCGATGGCCAACCGGGCGCGCCGCGGCCGGACGGCGGCCGGCACCGCCCCGACCGGCGGATCCGCGTCTGAGGTTCCCGCCGCGACGTCGGTCCAGGCCGTGCCCATCCAAGAGCCGCCTCCGGAGCCGGTGGCCGCGGAGGCGCCGCCGCCGGTCCGCGGACCGGAGAAGCCGGTCGAACTGGCTCCGCCACACGCGCCGACGCCCGAACCGGCCGCGGCCGCTACGGGCCCCAGTGTCATCCCGGAGAGTCGACCCGCGGGCGATCGGCCCTCGCTGCCGTCCGTCCGACCGGTGGCTCCCTTAGGCGGGCGGCCGCCGCGCAGCGGGCGCCCGGACCGCGCGTACCAGAATCGTCGCAACGACGCACGGAGTGGGGGGGGCAGTGTGCGCCGCGACGACCGGCGGGGGCCGGTGCGCGAGGCCCGTGAACCCCGAGAAGCTCGGGAGCCGCGAGAGATCCGCGAAGTGCGGGATCGCGAACCTCAGCTGAACTTAGCCCAACTGGACGCGATGACGCTGCTGGAGTTGTACAAGTTGGCCAAGACGCTGGAGATTCCCGAATACCGCACCCTCAATAAGCCTGATTTAATGTGGGAGATTCTCCGCGCCCGCACGCACCGCGATGGCCTCATCTTTGCCCAGGGGCTGCTGGATGTGGTGGGGGACTTCGGGTTTCTGCGACCGGCGGACTTTGCCCGCAGCCGAGAGGACGTATACGTGTCCGGCTCCCAGATTCGACGTTTCGACTTGAGGCCGGGCGATTTGGTCACCGGCCAGGCTCGACCTCCCAAAGAGGGTGAACGGTATTTCGCCCTGTTGCGTGTCGAAGGCGTCAACGGCCTGCCGCCTGAAAAGGCCAGCGAGCGGATTGACTTTGATGCCCTGACGCCCATCTTTCCCGACCGACGCTTTCGCCTGGAGGTGGGACGCGACGAACTGGCCACGCGGCTCGTGGACATCATCGCCCCCATCGGCATGGGGCAGCGCGGGCTATTGGTGGCTCCCCCCAAGGCCGGGAAGACGGTCCTGCTCAAAAAAGTCGCCAACGCCATCGTCCACAACCACCCGGATGTGCATCTCATCGTCCTGCTGATTGACGAGCGTCCGGAAGAGGTCACCGATATGCAGCGGTCCGTCCGCGGAGAGGTGGCGAGCTCCACGTTCGACGAGCCGCCGGAAGATCATATCCGAGTGGCCGAAATGGTGATGGAGCGAGCCAAGCGCTTGGTGGAGTCGGGCCGCGACGTGGTGATCGTGCTGGACTCCATTACGCGCCTCGCTCGGGCTTACAATCTCACCATCCCGCCTTCCGGGCGCACACTGTCCGGGGGCATGGATCCCGCCGCCCTGCACAAGCCCAAGCGCTTCTTCGGCGCCGCGCGCAACCTGGAGCAAGGAGGCAGTCTGACGATTCTGGCCACCGCCCTGGTGGAGACCGGATCGCGGATGGATGACCTCATCTACGAAGAGTTCAAGGGCACCGGCAACATGGAGCTGCACCTGGATCGCCGCTTGGCCGAGCGGCGCATCTTCCCGGCCATCGACATCAAGCGGTCGGGCACGCGCAAGGAGGAGCTGCTGCTGTCGGCCGAGGAACTGGAGGCCATGTGGGCCATCCGGAAGGCGATTCACAAGTTGGACACCCCGGAAGCCACGGAGCTGCTCATGAGCAACCTGAAGCGGACCCGATCCAATGCGGACTTCTTCCGCGCGTTTGCCGCGATGGCCGAGAACGGCGGCTAAGGCGTCGGACTTTCGGGGAGGTCGTTGGGCATGGGGCCCGGCCGACGGGAACCGCGCGGCGCCCTGTTTGGACGCCGGGCGGTCCCCGTGGGAGGTTGGGGCGTACGCCTCTTGAGCGCATCGGCGCCCTTTGGTACGATACTAGGGACTGACGCGACTTCGGGGCGACGGTTGGGGGGGTCAGAGACATGCGGGACAGCATTCATCCTCGCTACGTGCGAGCGACCATCACCTGTTCGTGCGGCGCCACCTATGAGGTGGGCTCGACGCGCGAGAACATGCACATAGAGGTGTGCGGTCGGTGCCATCCGATTTACGTTGGCGGCTCGCAGCGGCTGGTGGACACCGGGGGTCGCGTCGAACGGTTCAAGCGCAAGTACGGCATCAAATAGCGAAACAGAGCCACGGGCTCTGTTTTTGTTTGCGGCGAGGGGGACGCGGATGGACGCACGCATGGAGCAGCGTCTGTTGCAGATGGAGTCGGAGCGCCAAGCGTTGTTGGCGCGCATGGCCGAGTCCGGCATGACCCATGACCCGGTGGAGGCGCGCCGTCTCGGCCAGCGGTTGGCGCGTTTGGACCCGGTCCTGGACCGCTACGCCGAGTGGCGGCGGCTTGAACAGGAAGCGGCCCAGTTGAAGCGTCTCCTGCGGGAAGAGGAAGAGGAGGAGCTGCGCCGTCTGGCCGAGCAGGAACTGGCGGAGACCCGGGCGCGTTTGGAGGAACTGGAGCGGGATTTGCAGGCGGACCTGCTGCCCCGGGATCCCAACGACGAGAAAAACGTGATTCTGGAAATTCGGGCCGGCACCGGCGGGGAGGAAGCGGCGTTGTTCGCGGCCGACCTGCTGCGCATGTACCTGCGCTACGCGGAGCGGCAAGGCTGGCGGACCGAGATTTTGTCCGAGAGCGCCACCGACATCGGCGGACAGAAGGAAGTCATCCTGTTGGTCGAGGGCGACGGCGCCTACAGCCGACTCAAGTTTGAGCGCGGCGTGCACCGGGTGCAACGGATTCCTTCCACCGAGGCCCAGGGACGGATTCACACCTCGGCGGCCACGGTGGCCGTTTTGCCCGAGGTGGAAGAGGTGGAGATGGCGATTGACCCCGATGACTTAAAGATTGAGACCATGCGGTCGGGCGGTGCGGGCGGTCAGCACGTCAACAAGACCGAGTCGGCCGTGCGCATCACCCACCTGCCCACCGGGATCTCGGTGCACAGCCAGGACGAGCGCTCTCAGCACAAGAATCGGGACCGGGCCATGACCATCCTGCGGGCACGGCTCAAGCAGCGCTGGGAGGACGAGCAAGCCAGTGAGGTGGCGGCCGCTCGGCGCGCGCAGGTGGGCACCGGCGACCGCTCGGAACGCATTCGCACCTATAACTTTCCCCAGTCGCGCGTCACCGATCACCGGGTGGGGGTGACCCTTCACCGGCTGGAGACGGTGCTCGACGGCGACTTGGATGAACTCATTCAGGCGCTCACCCAGCAGGCTGAGCAGCAGCGTTTGGTGGAAGGCGCCAGCTGATGCCGCACCCGCTCCTGGCGTGGGCGGTGCACCGGCTGTCCGCCGCGGGGGTCCCGGAGCCGGAGCCGATGCGGTGATTCTGTTGGCTGCCGTCTTGGGCCGCTCGCGGGAGTCCCTGTATCGTGACCGGCCGGTCTTGACGGCGGCGGAGGAGGAGCGTTTCCGGTCCCTGGTGGAGCGGCGGGCACAGCGGGAACCGGTGGCCTATCTGACCGGGCACCGGGAATTTTACGGCTTGGATTTATCCGTCACGCCCCGGGTACTGATCCCCCGGCCGGAGTCGGAGACCCTGGTGGACTGGGTGTTGACGCGGGTGCCGGCCGAGCCGGGTCGCGTCGTCGATGTCGGAACCGGCTCGGGTGCGGTGGCATTGGCGCTGGCCAAGGCGGGACCGTCCGTCTGGGCGGTCGAAGCGGTTGACCTGGATTTGCAGGCACTGGAGGTTGCGCGGGAGAATCGGCGGCGCCTGGGGCTTTCTGTCCAAATGTATCCGTCGGATCTCCTGGCGCAGGTCAAGCCTGGCATTTTGGCCGTGGTCGCCAATCTGCCCTATGTCGCTCTGACCGACGCCGTGGACCCTGAGGTGGCGTACGAGCCGCGCCACGCCGTGTACGCCGCAGAGGGGGGACTGGCCCTGATTGATCGGCTGGTGGACCAGGCGAGCACGAAACTGAGGGACGGCGGCACGCTGGCGTTGGAGGTGGGCGCGGGTCAAGCGGAGCGGGTGTTGGCACGATTGAGGCGCGCGGGGTTTGAACCGGCGCCGCCCGGCATCGACCTGCAGGGGACGGCGCGCGTGGTGGGAGGTGTGTGGCGGCGTGACGGAATCCCATGACGTCATTTCGGTGACGGAGCTGCGGAACCGCTTGCAAGCCGGGTTGCCGACGGTCTTGATAGACGTGCGCCTGGCCAAGACGGGGAGTATTCCCGGCGCCGTGCTGGTGCCGGTGACGGATCTGGAGGACGAACCGCGGGAATGGCGCCGTGATGCCCTGCTGGTGGTGTTCTGCCAACACGGCCACGGCGCGAGCGAGTATGCTCAAGAAGTGCTGCGGGAGCAGGGCTACGACCATGTGGTGACCCTCGAGGGAGGAGTCGATGCCTGGATGGCCGACGATGGCGCCTAGCGTGCCGCTTTGACATCGGGAGCGTGGCTGGCGCTGGCTCTCTTTGCCGCCCTGTACGTCGTCTTGGTGATGGAGTGGGTGCATCGCGCGGTGGCGGCGGTGCTGGCGGCCGTGGCGGCGCTGGCGGGCGGGCTCATTTCGCCGGCGGCGGCGCGGACGGCGCTTGATCTGAACACACTGCTGCTGCTGTTCGGGATCATGGTGCTGGTCGCGTTGCTGGAACGGGCCGGTTTGTTCCTGAGGGTGGCCCGGTTGGGCGAAGCCTGGGGAGGCCACTCGGCGGCCCGCCTCACGTGGGCCTTCATCTTGCTGACGGCGGCGGTGTCGGCGTTCCTGCCCAATGTGACGGTGGTGCTGATGCTGGCCCCGATTGTCATCACGGCCGCGGAGGCGGCTCACATCAATCCGGTGCCACTTCTCATCTTCGACGTGTTGGCTTCCAACCTGGGAGGGATGGCGACCCTGGTGGGCGACCCGCCCAATATCCTGATTGGCACCGCCGGCTCCTTGACATTCGTGGACTTTCTCCACTATGTGGCTCCGCTGGCCGTCCTCCTGGTTCTGCTGGTCGCCTGGGTCGCCGTGCGGAGCCTGAGACGGCAGGCCGCCACCGCTTCGGCCGCCATGGAGCCAGTGGCGGTGGCGCATGGACGCCAGCTGGGTCCGCTCGCGGTGGTCTTCGGACTCACGCTGGTGGCCTTTGTGATCCAGCCGCACCTGGGCCTGCCGTTGGGGGCGCTGGCCGTGTTGGGAGCGATGGTGGCGGTCATCGTGGTGGGAGGAGACTTGGACCAAGTGCTGCCCGGCATCGACTGGTCCACGCTCATCTTTTTCGCGGGGCTGTTTGTGGTGGTGGGGGCGATGGTGCAGCAGGGCGTTGTCGAGACCGCGACGCGCTGGCTTTTGAGCCAGAGCTTCGGTGCCGCGCTGCCCGTGGTGGTGATGGTGGGCACCGCCGTCCTGTCCGCCTTTCTGGACAACCTGCCCATTGTCGCCGCCATGATTCCGCTGGTGACCCGGGTCTTGGCGGTAGACCCGGGGTACGGACCCGATCTCTGGGTGGCCTTGGCCATCGGGGCGGCGGTGGGCGGCAATGCTACGCTATATGGCGCCGCGGCCAACGTGGTCGCGGGCAGCCTGGCCAAGTCGCGCGGCTACCGGCTAAGCTTTGCGGAGTGGGCGCGGATCGGGATGCCGCTGACGGCGGCGCTGCTGGCCGTGTCGGCGGGGTGGATGTGGCTGGGGGGGACGCGGCTATGAGGCAGGTGGCGGCTGACACGGCCGGGATTCGGCTGGCCGCGGAGACCATCCGCGCCGGCGGGTTGGTGGCTTTTCCGACCGAGACGGTGTATGGCCTCGGGGCGGACGCCACGCAGGAGGAGGCCGTGTTGGCGATTTTTCGGGCCAAGGGCCGTCCCCCGGACAATCCGCTCATTGTGCATGTGGCCTCCGCGGAAGACGCGCGGGCCTTGGCCGCGAACTGGCCGCCGTTGGCGGAACGGCTGGCCGCGCGGTTCTGGCCGGGACCGCTCACCCTGGTGGTGGAGTCCGGGCCCGTCGTCGCGTTGGCCGCGCGGGCGGGGCTCGGCACGGTCGGCATCCGTTGGCCCCGGCATCCTGTGGCGGAGGCCCTGATACGGGAATCCCGCCGGCCCATCGCCGCGCCATCGGCGAATCGCTCGGGACGTCCGAGTCCGACCCGGGCGGCGGCGGTGGCGGAAGATTTGGCGGCGGCCGACGGCATTCTCTTGGATGGCGGTGATGCCGGCATTGGCGTAGAGTCGACGGTGGTGGCGCTGCTGGACCGCGGCCCGGTGCTGCTGCGGCCCGGCGGTCTGCCGCTGGAGGCCGTGGAGGCGGTGGCGGGTGCGGTGAGCCTGCCGGGCGAGGATGAACCGGTGCGCGCTCCCGGCATGAAGTACCGTCACTATGCGCCGCGCTGCCCGGTGATTCTGGTGCGTGCCGACGGGAGAGAGGCGGTGGCGCGGATTCGCCGTGAATTTTCCCCGCGCTCGACGGGTCTCCTGGCCGCCCATGCGGTGGTGGCCGGCCTGCCCGAGTTCTTGGCCGTGGACTTGGGTGAGGACGCACGCACGGCCGCCGCGGCCCTGTTTGCCGGGTTGCGGCAGCTGGAGCGGGCACCCGGGATCGAGCGCATCGTGGCGGTCTGGGATCAGCGCGATGGTTTGGGGCGGGCGGTGTTGAACCGACTGGAAAAGGCCGCGGGGGTGGATGTCCGATGAAAGGGCCAAGAAGCGACGACGAGAGGGACGGCGTCATCTTGTTTGTGTGCACGGGCAACACGTGCCGCAGCCCGTTGGCGGCCGCGCTGTGGGCCGCGCTGGCGCCCGACGCGCCGCCCGCCGCGTCGGCCGGCGTGGGAGCCTGGACGGGTGCTCCCGCGGCCGATCCGGCTCAGCAGGTCGCGCGGGAGTATGGGGTAGACTTGAGCGCCCACCGAGCCCGCCACGTGCGCGACGTCACCGAACCGGTGCGCCGCGTCTACGTCATGACCCGGCGGCAGCGCGAACAAGTGGCGGAGCTGCGGCCGGAGTGGGCGGACCGGATCGAGCTCTTGACCGAGGCGGCGGGAGACCGGGGGGATATCCCGGATCCCCTGGGCACGACGGTGGAGGTGTATCGGGGCTTGGCCGAGCGGCTGGTGGCATTGATGCACCGAGTCCGGGACCGGGACGAACGGCGCGAGGCTGACACGAAGGGGTGAAGAGCATGCGCATCGCGGTGGGAGCCGATCACGCCGGATTTCCGCTCAAGGAACCGGTGGTGCAGTGGCTGATGGAGTGCGGATATGACGTGCAGGACGTGGGGACGTTTGACGGCGAGGTCTCGGTGGACTACCCCGACTTTGCCGGCAAGGTCGCGGCGACCGTGGCCGCGGGCCAGGCTCACTACGGTCTCCTGTTCTGCGGCACCGGTCTCGGGATGGCCATCAGCGCCAACAAGGTGCGGGGCGTGCGCGCGGTGACGTGCCACGATGTGGTGTCGGCCCGGCTGGCGCGCGAGCACAACGACGCCAACATCCTGACCATGGGCGGCCGTCTGGCGGCCGCTCCGCTGGCGGTCGAGGTGGTGGCCACGTTTCTCAACACCGCCTTTGCCGGCGGGCGTCACCAGCGGCGGGTGGAGGAAATCGCCGAGTTGGAGCGAAATGCCTGACGGCGAGCCGGTGCCGTTGGGGTGAGGCGGCGCGGCGAGCCGGGGGGACCGGGGCCGGCCGTGGAGGGAGGGGTCGACGGCGTGCTGCGGATCGTGGAACATCCGTTGGTCAAAGTGCATGTCGCGCGGTTGCGCGATCGAACCGCGCCGCCGGATGTGTTTCGGCGCCATCTGACCGCCATCACGCGGCTGATGGCCTTTCCGGCTCTGGCGGATTTGGAGGTCACCGGGGAGCCGGTGCTGACCCCGCTGGCGGCGGCGCCCGGATACCGCCTGGCCCGCCCGCCGGTGCTGGTGCCGGTCCTGCGCGCCGGGCTCGGGATGGTGGAGGCCTTCTTGGATCTGGCTCCGGAGGCGGCGGTGTCGCATTTGGGCCTGTACCGCGACCACGCCACGTTAAAGCCGGTGCGGTATTATGCCAACTTCCCGCCGGCCCTGGCCGAGCGGCCCGTGGTCCTGCTCGACCCCATGCTGGCCACGGGGGGCTCCGCCGTCGACGCGCTGAACTTTTTGAAGGAACAGGGCGCCCGGAATCTCCGCCTGGTCAACATCATCGCGGCGCCGGAAGGGATCGCGCGCGTGGAGGCGCTTCACGGCGACGTGCCCATCTATGCGGCCCAGGTTGACGACGGATTGAATGCCGACGCGTACATCGTGCCCGGCTTGGGCGATGCGGGGGATCGGCAGTTTGGGACGCTGTGACGCCGATCGGCCGGGCTGGAGCGTCCGGCTTGTTATGCCGTTCACTATTGTGTCGGGGACCGGCCGTCGGGTATAATGTCGGCAGTGCGTGTTGAAGGGGAGATGCGCCGACAGGCACCGACACGCGCCGATCTCGCCCACCGCCGTCCTTGAAGTCAGGACCCCGATGGGGTTTTTTGTGTAAGTCCGGAGGCGGGGATGTGGCCAGCGGGTCCCGAAACGACCGGACTCTGGTGCGCGGGGCGGCAGCCGGCGGCCAGATGGTGTTCTGGTTCGCGGTGGGGTTCCTGGTCGGGAGATGGGTGGACCACCGCTGGCACACGACCCCCTGGTTCACCGTCGCGGGAATCCTTCTGGGTTTCGGCGGCGGACTGTGGGCGGCCTATCGGACGCTGATGCCGCCCGAGGGGAAGGACTAGCCCATGCGTTACGAAGGCGCCTGGCGCCTGACCCACCGGGGATTCTGGCTGCTGGCGCTGATGGCGGCGGGCGCGCTGCTGGATCCGGCCTGGAAGGACTGGGCTCTCTCGTTTCTGGTCGGTCTCCTGTTGGGACTGATGAATGTGCGGCTCCTGAGTTCGGCGCTCAGGCGGGGCGTGACGATGCGGTCGGGGGCCGCGGGTGCCGCCCTGTCGATGGCCGGGGTCTTGCGACTGGTCTTGGTGATCGCCGTGCTGGCTTGGCTCGTGAGTCGTGGACGCCAAATAGGGGCGTGGCCGCTGATGGGGGGATTCTTTGTGCCGGAGGCAGGGTTTGTGGGGGCGCTGCTGTGGCTCCGGGAGCCGTTTGATCCGAACCCGGGACACGAGGGGGATGCGGCGTGACCTTCAGTTGGACCGGGTTTGACTGGAACCTCTTCATCTACGTGTGGAGCAGTGTCGTGCTGACCGCGGTGGTGGGATGGCTGCTTTGTCGGCGCGCCTCGCCGGATGCGCCCACCGTCGCGCAGAGCATCATGGAGTTTGTCTTCGAGTTCATCGGCGACTTGGCCCGCAGTTCGCTGGACGTGGACCGCGACCCCGTTTTCCTGGAGCTGCTGGTCATGATTTTCCTGTTCCTGCTGGTCGCCAATTTCCAGGGCATGATCCCGTACCTGCACTCTCCCACCTCCAACCTGAACGTCACCGCCATGCTGGCCATCGCGGTGTTCGTGATGATGTGGTACTACGGGTTTCGGGCGCACGGGCTCGGCTACTTCGGACACTGGGTGCACCCCGGCGGCCCCATCGGCTACGTGATGCTGCCCATCAACGTGATCGAAGACTTTTCCAAGCCGCTCACGCTGGCCTTCCGGTTATTCGGCAACATTCTGGTGGGCGAAATTTTCATGGAGATCATCGCCAAGTTCGGTATCTACTATTTCCTGGGAGGATTCCTGGCCGGCTTTGTGTGGTGGAGTTTCACCGCCTTCGTCAATGTGGTCCAGGCGTTCATCTTCATGATCCTGACTCTCTCCTACGTGGCCCAGTCTCAATCGCATTAACGGAGGTGCCATTCATGGCATTGGACTTGACCTCGGCGCGGGCAATCGGTTACGGAATCGGCTTTGGAGTGGCGGTGGCCGGCGGCGCCATCGGTGACGGCCTCGTGTTCAGCCGCCTGGTGGAAGGAGTGGCGCGGCAGCCGGAAGCTCAGGGTCGGCTGATGTCGCTGGCCTTCATCGGCGTCGGCATCGTCGAGGCGCTCCCGATCATCAGTCTGGTGCTGTTCCTGATCCACCTGCTCGGGTAGGGACGAGGGGAAAGGAGATCCACGATGCTCATCAACCTCCACCCGCTGGACATGCTGGACGCGCTGATTGCCGTCCTGCTGCTGTTCTTTTTCCTGCGGCGGGTGGCTTTCCCGCCGCTCCTCAAGGCGATTCGCGACCGTCAAGCCCGCATTGCCAGCGACCTGGAAGCGGCCGCGCTGACGCGGCAGGAGGCGGAGGCCCTGCGCCGCGATCTGGAACAGCAGCTGAAGGAAGTGCGGGTACGGGCGGAGATGGCCATGGCCCGAGCGTTGCGCGACGCGGAGGAAGAGTCTCAGCAGATTCTGCAGCGGGCGCGCCAGGAGTCGCGTCGGCTCATTCAGGAAGCGGAGACGGAAATCGGCGCGGAACGGGAGCGTGCCATCCTGGCGGTGAAGGGGCAAGCGGCCAGTTTGGCGGTGGCGGTGGCCGAGAAGGTTCTGGGTGAGGGTTTGACGCCCGAGCAGAATCAGAAGCTGTTTGATCAGTTTGCCGAAGGCATCGGAGCCGGGTCGTGAATCGGGATGCCGTGGCCCGTCGCTACGCGGTGGCCTTGATGGACAGTGTGAGCGAGTCGGCCTGGACCCGGACCGGCGAAGATCTGGAGGCGGCCTGTCGCCGGCTCACCACTCCGCCGGTGTGGGACGTCATCAAAAACCCCACCGTCGCGAGCGAGAGCAAGCAGAAGCTGCTGCGTCGCCTGGTGGCCGAGGACGGTCCCGTGTTCCGGCTCCTGGCGGTCATGATCAAGAACCGGCGGGAGCAGCTCTTGCCGGCGGTGGCGCCGCAGTTCGAGGCGGTGTTGCTGGATCGGAGGGGCTTGGTGGCGGCTTCGATTCGGACGGCGCGCGCGCTTGACACAGCGGAGCAAGGCCGCCTCGAAGAACTGTTGCGCTCGCGGCTCGGCCGTTCGGTCCGCGCTGCCTACAGCGTGGACCCGAGCCTGTTGGGCGGGGTGGAAGTGCGTCTATGGGATCGGCTTTGGGACGGCACGCTCCGGGGCCGTTTGGATCGGCTTCAGGCACAGCTGAAACGCGAGGTGGGCACGGGTGAAGCTTAGACCGGAAGAAATCACGGACATTCTGCGGCAGCAGATCCAGGACTTCGATGAGCGGGTGGCTCTGGAAGAGGTCGGCACGGTGCTGTCCGTGGGCGACGGCATTGCCCGCGTGTATGGGTTGGAACGTGCCATGGCCGGGGAGATGCTCACGTTTGCCAACGGGGTCGTGGGCATGGTCCTGAACCTGGAGGAAGACAGCGTCGGCTGCGTGATCATGGGCGACGAGGTGGGCATTAAGGAAGGCGACCGCGTGCATCGCAGCGGCCGGGTGGTGGATGTGCCGGTGGGTCCGGCCCTGATCGGCCGCGTCGTCAACGCCATCGGCGAGCCGATTGACGGCAAGGGGCCCATTGCCAGCGAGGAGCGTTGGCCGGTGGAGCGGCAGGCGCCCGGCATCATCGTGCGCCAGCGTGTGAACACGCCCTTGCAGACGGGGTTGAAGGCCGTCGACTCCATGATTCCCATCGGGCGTGGCCAGCGGGAGCTCATCATCGGCGACCGCTCCACCGGCAAGACCGCCCTGGCCATCGACACCATCCTCAACCAAAAGGGGCAGGACGTGCTGTGCGTCTACGTGGCCATCGGGCAGAAGGAGTCGACCGTGGCCCGCATCGTGCGGACGCTGGAGGAACGGTCCGCCATGGAGTACACCACGGTGGTTTCCGCCGCCGCCTCGGAGCCCGCGCCGCTCCAGTTTTTGGCGCCCTATGCGGGATGCACGATGGGGGAATACTTCCGCGACCGCGGCCAAGACGTGCTGGTGGTGTACGATGACCTGTCGAAGCACGCTGTGGCCTATCGGGCGATGAGCCTGTTGCTCCGGCGCCCGCCCGGCCGCGAGGCGTATCCCGGCGACGTGTTCTACCTGCACTCCCGCCTGCTGGAAAGGGCGGCGCGGATCAGCGACGCCAACGGCGGCGGGAGCCTGACGGCGCTGCCGATTATTGAAACCCAGGCCGGGGACATCTCGGCCTACATTCCCACCAACGTCATCTCCATCACCGACGGCCAAATCTTTTTGGAGACGGACCTCTTCTTCGCCGGGTTTCGCCCTGCCGTCAACGTCGGCAATTCGGTGTCACGGGTGGGCGGCGACGCTCAGATTCGCGCCATGCGTCAAGTGGCCGGCCGGCTCCGGCTGGACTTGGCGCAGTACCGGGAATTGGCCGCCTTCACGCAGTTCGGGTCGGATTTGGATCGCGCCACCCAGGAGCGATTGAACCGCGGGCAGCGGCTGATGGAAGTGCTCAAACAGCCCCAATATCAGCCGATGCCGGTGGAGGAGCAGGTGGCGGTGCTTTTCGCCGCAACCAATGGCTACCTGGACGACCTGCCGCTGGCGAGCCTGCGCGAGTTTGAGCGCGGATATCTCCGCATGCTGCGGGAGGAGCGGCCCGCGCTGTTGGACGCCATTCGGGTGGAGAAGGCCATCTCCGACACCACGGCGGAGGAACTCAAAGAAGCGATCCGGCAGTTGAAGGAAACGATGGTGGTTTAGATGGCCGCATCAGGACTACAGGCGCTCAAGCGCCGCATTCGGAGCGTTGAGAACACGGCGCAGATCACGCGGGCCATGAAGCTGGTCGCGGGGGCCAAACTCCGCCGGGCTCAGGAGCGCGCCGAACGTGCGCGGGGATACTTCGACACCATTCGCGAGGTGATGGCCCGCGCCTCGGCCAGCGCCAGTTCCACCGGCGGCAGCCCCTTGTTTGAGCGGCGGCCGGTGGTGACGGCCGCGTATGTGATCGTCTCGTCGGATCGCGGACTGGCCGGCCCGTTTAATGCCAATGTGATTCGGCTGGCCAGCGAGACCATGCGGGCCAGACCCGGCGAGGCGGTTGTTTTTGCCGTGGGCCGCAAGGCGCGCGACGCTTATCGTCGCCGCCGGCGCCCCATCCTGGAAGAGTTCGTGGGACTGGGCGACGACCCGCACTACTATCAGGCCAAAGCCATAGCGGACGCCATCATCGCCCGCTACATGATGGGCGAGGTGGATGCGGTCAGTCTCGTGTACACGCACTTCATCAACGCCATGGTGCAGCGGCCGACGGTGACCGAGCTGCTGCCGGTGGTGCGCGAGGGGCTTGCGGTCCACGACCTGTCCGGGCAGGCGAACTATCTGTTTGAGCCCGACGCCGAGGCGGTTTTGGCCGACCTGGTGCCTCGGTACGTGGAGGCGCAGGTGTACGGCGCGCTGTTGGAATCGAAGGCCAGTGAACACGGCGCACGCATGACGGCCATGGACGCCGCCACCAAGAACTCGGAGGATCTCTTGCGTACCATGACCCTGACGCGCAACCGTCTGCGCCAGGCGGCCATCACCCGGGAGATTGCCGAATTGGTGGGCGGCGCGGCCGCGCTGGGATAGGCCGAGCGAAGTAGAGGAGGGTTTCGCCCCATGACCGAGCGTCTAGGGCACGTGGTCGAAGTGTATGGGCCAGTGGTGCAGGTGGAGTTTCCGGCGGAGCATCTGCCGGCCATCTACAACCAGCTGGTGGTCGAGGACGAGAATCGGGGCGCGCCCGGCGACGGGCCCGACACCGCGCAGTCGGGCCCCGATCTCCGGCTGTCGCTGGAGGTGATGCACCACGTGGGGGACAACCGGGTGGCCTGCATTGCCATGGCGTCCACCGACGGACTGGTCCGGGGCATGCCGGTCCGCGACACCGGAGGACCCATCCGGGTGCCGGTGGGCGAGGCCACCTTGGGGCGCATGTTCAACGTGTTGGGTCTGCCGATTGACGGCAAGCCCGCGGTCACCGACGCCCCGATTCTGCCCATTCATCGCGCGGCGCCCAGCTTCACCGAGCAGGCCGTCTCCACCGAGATTTTCGAGACCGGGCTCAAGGTGGTGGATTTGCTCGCCCCCTATCCCAAGGGGGGCAAGGTGGGCTTGTTCGGCGGCGCGGGCGTGGGCAAGACCGTCCTGATTCAGGAGTTGATTCACAACATCGCGCGCGAGCACGGCGGCTATTCGGTGTTTGCCGGTGTCGGCGAGCGAAGCCGCGAGGGCAACGACCTCTACCACGAGATGGCCGCGTCGGGCGTCATTGACAAGACCGCCCTGGTGTTCGGCCAGATGAAC
>DAHVOH010000279.1 GCA_027318915.1 Clostridiales bacterium | reverse complement strand
GCAGCCGCTCGGCCCACAATGAAAGGCCGGGGCACTATGCCGCGGCGGTTGGTTTACTCTTGTGGTACCCCCAACGCGACCACCCCGTGCGCGGCACTCAACCAGCGAAAGAGCAGCGCCCTGTCCGCAATCTTCAAGGGACTGTCTTTGGCTATTAATGGTGAGTAGCCACCGGGCATGTCACGGATCTGCTGATCCAACAGCGGCGGCTTAAAGAGGGGCATAACGCCTTCCTTGCCGCCCTCACTCAAGAACGCCTCGCGGGCCTTGGAGCTAGCCCAATGAAAGCCCTTGGCAGGCCCGCTGATCTCCGACATAACCACCACACGACGGGCGGCGGCAACCGCAGACAAGAGGCCGCGTTCCGACGAGTCAACAAGATTTTTGGTGTGAATATCGAGGGGGCCGACGCTATAGAAGACCGTCATGTCCTGGCCGAGCAGGCCCAGGGAATCGGCCAGCAACCCGGCAAACTGATCGAGGGTGTTGCTGGCTTGACCCGGCAGATTAATTACCACGTCCTTATCGTTGGCATGTTCTTCCAACCAGCCACCCAAGGTGGAGAAAACCTCCTCCATGGCGTCGGGTCGGTTCAGGTTGATGAAACCCGTCTCGATCTGGTCGCCGTAACGTTTACCCACATCGGCCCCGCTCTTGTCGCCCTCGACGATCACCAC
>DAHVOH010000278.1 GCA_027318915.1 Clostridiales bacterium | reverse complement strand
CTGACGGGATATCAGGAGATTTGCACCGACCCGTCGTACGCCGGCCAGATCGTGGTGCTAACCTACCCCCTCATTGGGTCCTATGGCGCCGCGCCGCTGTGGCGGGAGTCGGCCTTGCCCGCGCTCCGCGGGCTGGTGGTGCGCCAAGCAGAGTCCGCGTCCCATCGCGAGGCCGTCATGGAGCTGGGGGCCTTTCTGGGAGCGCATGGCGTGCCCGTGCTCACCGAGGTCGACACGCGGGCGCTGACCCGGTGCCTCCGCGACCGCGGCACCGAGGTGGGGGTGCTGCATGCGGGCGCCCGGCCGCTCTCCGACGCCGTGCGCGGCGAGCTGACCGGTGGGTTTAGCCTCGCGGGCATCGTCGACACCGTGAGCACCCCGCATGCCTATGTCGTCGACGGCGCAGGGCCGACGGTAGCGGTGGTGGACTACGGCCTCAAGACGGGCATTTTAGACGAACTGTCCCGGCGCGGCTTCCGGGTGGTGGTGCTGCCGGCCAGCATCACCGCCTCCGAGCTGGCGTCGGTGCGCGCGGATGGGGTGGTGCTGTCCAACGGGCCCGGCGATCCGGGGGACCTTGTCGACCGCCTGGATCTGGTCCGGGAGGCGGTTGAGCACCACCCCACCCTGGGCATCTGCCTCGGTCATCAGCTGGTGGCGCTGGCCGCCGGCGGCCGCACGTTTCCCCTG
>DAHVOH010000277.1 GCA_027318915.1 Clostridiales bacterium | reverse complement strand
GGTCGAGACGTCGCGCAGCATCCATTCGGACATGAGCTTGGACGTGCCGTAGGGGTTGATTGGCGCGGTTGGGGTGTCCTCGGCCGCAATGCCGCCCGCGGGATTGCCGTACACGGCCGCCGTCGAGGAGAACACGAAGTGCTTGACGCCCGTCTCGAGGCAACAGGCCAACAGCGAGCGGGTCGAGCAGGTGTTGTTACCATAGTACTTCAGCGGCTCGCTGACCGATTCCGGCACGATGGTGTAGGCGGCGAAGTGCATCACCGTGTCCACCCGGTGCTCCGCCAGCACCTTCAGAACCGTGTCGCGGTCGCCCACCGCCCCGACCACCAGGGGCGCATCGAGTACCGCTTGGCGGAAGCCGCGCGAGAGATCATCGAGGACGACGACCCGCTCGCCCCGCGCACGCAGCTGCAGCGCCACGTGGCTGCCGATGTAGCCGGCGCCCCCGGTCACCAGGATGCTCGTATCTTTCATGCGAGAATGCGTCCGTAAGTTCATGAAAGGCCAAATCATAAACAAATCACGCCGCGCTCACCCGAGACTTGGGTCCGCCCCGATGCCTTTTGCCGAGCTTACGCCCGAGCGGGTGATCGAGGCGGCTGAGGCGGCCGGATTCGCCCCGGACGGCCGGCTGCTCGCGCTCAATAGCTATGAGAACCGCGTCTATCGTCTGGGCAGTGCCGCGGGGC
>DAHVOH010000276.1 GCA_027318915.1 Clostridiales bacterium | reverse complement strand
CGACGCACGGGCGCGGCGGGATCATCCGCGAGCGGGAGCGCGTGACGGCCGTGGGCGATGGCCAGAATTTCCCGGTAGGCCGCGGCCTGGCGGAATTCCGCGGCCGTGTGGGCGGCGGCGTGGGCGGATCCCGCCCGGGCCGCACGCTCGGCCTGGAGCATCGTGTCCTCGCGGGCGGAGCGAGCCCGCGGGCAGCCGCGAGTGTGTGCGTCGGCGGGCTCGTCCGACTCGGGGTCGATGCCGGCGGCCCCGAGAAGTGCCGCGTAGTGCCGGCACACGGCGTCCCACTCGGGGGCGAACGGGCGGCCTACGCGGGCGGATGTGGTATCCTGATCGGGATCGATCACTGCTTGAACTGCGGAGTCGGTCATCTCAGAAAACCTCCTTTTACGCCAAGGGAGGAGCCAAAGAGGGGCGTGCTGTAACACGCCCCTTTACTTAGTGATGTGTGTGCCGAATTCGATCACTTTCTCCAGTTCGCTGGCAGGTATGCGAATTGAACCAGCGATCTTCACTGATCGAATGGCCCCTGATGCTGCCAGTCGGTAAATTTGTGGTCGGGAAATGGCCAGGATCCGGGCCGCCTCGATGGGGCGGATCAGGCGGGGCTCTGCGTTCGTCATCGTTGCGTCGCCTCCTCTCCTCGCGCGTCTCACACAGTGCATGATATCACGCACTCGGCGGGTTGTCGCGC
>DAHVOH010000275.1 GCA_027318915.1 Clostridiales bacterium | reverse complement strand
CGCCGGAGGCGTATGCCGCTCACTTCGCGGATCACGTTCCTCCCTTGACGGAGGCGCAGGCCCTGCTCGAGGCGAGCCGGTGCCTGTACTGCTACGACGCCCCGTGCATGCGGGCCTGTCCGACCGGCATCGACGTGCCGTCGTTCATCCGGCGCATCGCCGAGGGCAACGTGCGCGGCGCGGCCGAATCGATCCTGACGGCCAATCCGCTCGGCGGCATGTGCGCGCGGGATTGCCCCACGGAGGTGTTGTGCGAGCAGGTCTGCGTGCGCAACACCGAGCAGGGTCAGCCCGTGGCGATCGGCCGGCTGCAGCGTTACGCGGTCGACGGGCTGATGGCCGGCGCGCACGCGCCGCTGTTCGTGCGTGCTCCGTCCACCGGCCGGCGGGTGGCGGTGGTGGGCGCGGGACCGGCCGGTCTCGCCTGCGCGCATGCGCTCGCGCGCGCCGGCCACGCGGTGACGCTGCTCGACGCCAAGCCCAAGCCCGGCGGTCTCAACGAGTACGGCATCGCCGCCTACAAGGTCGCCGGCGGCTACGCGCAGCGCGAGGTGCAATGGCTGCTCGGCATCGGCGGGATCGAGCTGCGGTGCGGATGGCGGCTCTCGAGCGCCGAGCAGCTCGAGGTGCTGCGCCGGGAGTACGCCGCGGTGTTCCTGGGTTTGGGCCTCGCGGACACTTACCGGCTGGGGATTG
>DAHVOH010000274.1 GCA_027318915.1 Clostridiales bacterium | reverse complement strand
GTCCAACAGTTTCGCGGCGTCGGCGAACGCCCCGCGGCGCCAGCCGGGCTCCCGTGCGCAGCGAGCAGCAAGAGGGTAGCCCCGTGGCGAAACGCCTCGGGCTCAGCGGCGAGGAAGCGGCCGGGGTCCTTGGTCGGCGCGCGGAGGATGCGGTGCACGCCGTCGGGCGGCCAGGCCGTCTGGGCTCTTGCACCACCGAGGCGAGGAGTGAGGGAGCCAGCTTGGACGAGCCCAATCTCGGCAGGGCGGGGTGGAGATAGGCCGCGAGCGCGGCGGATGGCACGGCACAGAGTCCCTGCGGGCCGGGGGGAGCCACCATCGCGAAACGGTGGGCCGCCACCACCGTCTTGCCGGTGCCAGCCGGCCCATCCAGCAGAGCACCCGGCGGCGCGGATCTCGCGCGGTAGGATCCGGCTCTGCTCCGCGTCCAGCACATCGGCCATGGCGTCGAGGCTGGTGGAGGCCGTGCCCTGGGGGCGCCGCCGCACCCGGTCTTCAAACACTGGGCCAAACCGCGGCGCGGTGTGGAGAATCCGGTCCCCGTCCTCCACCACCGCAGCCGGCCAGTGCCGCCGCGAGCGCCACGGGGGTGCCGGCGCCGCGCATCCAGGATCGCATTATCCTTGCCGGAGAATTAAGAGCCACGACACTTCCGAGCCTAATGCAGCCTTAGGGCGGCCCTCCGGAACGCCCCGGGG
>DAHVOH010000273.1 GCA_027318915.1 Clostridiales bacterium | reverse complement strand
GAGGCGTTCGAGTTGATCGACCGCCTGGGGTGTCGGCGCCGGACGGGGTGTTTGAAGGCGCTGCGAAAGTTGGAGGCGAGGGGCTGCTTCCAGCTGCCGCTGCCGCGGACCAAGACGGCGCTCGGCCGGCCGCGCCGCCTGGAGAGCAGCGTGGCTCCGCCCGAAGGAGTGCCCGCTACGGCGGGAGAGGTCCGCTCTCTGGCGTTGGTTTTGGTGGAGACCGAGGAACAACTGCGGATTTGGAACGAGTTGTTCGAGAGCGAACATCCCCGCGGTGCGGGACCTTTGGTGGGGCGGCAACTCCGTTACTTGATCGGCTCGGAGCACGGCTGGTTGGGCGGCGCGGCCTTCGCCTCGGCCGCCCTGCACCTACAGGATCGAGACCGCTGGATCGGCTGGAACCGAGAGCAGCGCTTGGAGAGTCTGGACCGTGTGCTGGGTCTGAGCCGCTACTTGATTCGGCCGTCGGTGGGCTGTCATAACCTGGCCTCGCACGTCTTGGGTCTCTTGTTGAAGCGTCTGCCGCAGGATTTCGAGCGCTGCTACGGGTACCAGCCCTTGACACCAGCCCTGGCTGGTCGAGACGTTCGTCGACCCGTCCCGTCATATAGGGACCTGCTACGGCGCCTCGTCGTTTCTCCGCCTGGGTGAGACCGCCGGCTACGGGCGCAGGTCCGGCAGATATGTCGAACATCGCCAGATCA
>DAHVOH010000272.1 GCA_027318915.1 Clostridiales bacterium | reverse complement strand
TCACCTCGACGCGGTAATGGGGTGCGGCGATTGAGCATTGCGGCCCGCTGGGGGACAATGCCCCCCCTTTTTTAGGTCGGGCGGCTGCGGCGCGTCCGTCGCCGGGCAGATTGCGGTGATGGGGGTCGCATGAAAGGTCCTGATTGAGCACACGCCGAGAGCTTGCAAACGCCATCCGCGCCCTCTCCAGGGACGCCGAGCAGCGCGCCAATCCGGGCCGTCCGGCGGGTGGCTCGCAATGGCGGACATCGCTCAGGCGCTGTGGGGCGATTTCCTGAAGCGCAATCCAGGCAATCCGCGGAGGTTCGCCCGCGACCGGCTCCGAGGTGGGCACCGCCGCCGAGCCGGTGCGCGCTTTGAACGCGGACGGCGCGCGCGCCTGGTGCCGATGCCCTCGACCGAAGTGTTCGAGGCGCAGGATGAGGCCTGGCAGGAGAGCGTGCTGCCGCGCGCGGTGCGCCGCCGAGTGGCGGCGGAGGCCGGCGCTACGCTATCTTGGTGGCGATATGCCGGCGCAGAGGGACGTGTGATCGGCATGGGTCGGTTCGGCGCCTCCGGCAGGGGCGCCGACGCGATGGCACAGTTCGGATTCACCGCCGAGCGCATCGGGCGCGAAGTCGGTGAGCCGCTCGATACGGTAAATTGAAAATCGGTAAGGGGATCTGCTCATGGCAATCAAAGTGGGAATCAACGGTTACGGCCGCATC
>DAHVOH010000271.1 GCA_027318915.1 Clostridiales bacterium | reverse complement strand
CACGGCTTGCGCGGGCCGGCGGGTGCGGCGGAGGGATATCCATCCCTGAGTCTCTTCGAGATGGGTAGTGCCAACAACTAAAGACAGCAATTCACGCCTCGACGCGTTGCCGCACGCCGTCTGTGGTCGCCTATCCACCCACCGATGACAAGCGGTCGCCTCCATCTTGCGTTTCGTATCGACCGGCCTCGGTGAGTAGAAAACCCACCTGCACGTTGACAACGGGAGGACGCCGGGACGGTTGGGCCTAGCGCAGACAGCGCGTGTGGCCCCGGGTCACCTCCAGACGCTCCAAGTCGAATGTTTCGGGAGTCCAGGAACTGCATCGGGCGAGCTGCCACGATGCATCCCTGCACCAGACCTGTCGGGTCCATCCGCGTCGCCTTGCAATGTTACGGCGCGCCGCCGTCATTCGTGGCGTACACGTCGGTCGGCCGGGGGAGTGCACGATGGCTCTCGTCCCACAGTGAGCCCCATGCAGGAAATCATGACATGATGGCGAAATTGCTCACCTTGGTTGCTAAACAAGACAGCCCATCTAATCGTCCGACTCGCATGAAACAAGGGGCGCCCAGGCAACCGGAGGGTGAGGATGCCCCGCTTGGCAAAGCATACCGAGTCTGGTCCTCTGCGCCCTTCAGCAGCGCTCGCGCCCGGCCGAGCGTGGAGCCGGGTAAGTTCGTCCGTCGTCTGGTGGCTGACCCGCGGGCCCAAGG
>DAHVOH010000270.1:338-740 GCA_027318915.1 Clostridiales bacterium | reverse complement strand
ACCAGCCGGGCTCCCGCGGCGGACAAGAGCGTCACCGCGTCGTGGTTGGCCGTGGGAAACAAGGCCGCCATGGCACAGGTATCGACGAAGTGCACGGCGGGCCCCGACGGATCGGAGCGCACCGCAGCGACGGACCGCGGCGCATCCGGCCGCACCACGGGCAGCATCGCGGCCAGCGGCGCGAGGAATGGGGGTAACGGGAGACGCCTCGCGGTACGGCCGAGCGCGATGGCGGCGCGAAACGCCCGCCGGTGGCGGACCAGTCGCAGCAGCGCGGGGACGACGGGGGCTGGGATCACCCAGCGGCGGTGCCGGTGCACCAGATCCGCACGGGCCGCTTCCAGCACGCTGCTGTAGCGCACCCCCGATGGGCACGCGGCTTCGCAGGCGCGGCACCCGATG
>DAHVOH010000270.1:0-328 GCA_027318915.1 Clostridiales bacterium | reverse complement strand
AGCGCGTCTGCCAAGCCCTGGCCGACCGGGAGCTCCCCGCGCCAGGCGGCTTCCATCAGGGAAAGGCGTCCACGGGGGGAGTGCATCTCAAGGCCGGTCTCCAAGTACGTGGGACAGGCCGGCAGGCAAAACCCGCACTTGTTGCAGTGCTCGAGCTGCCGCACGGCACCGGTGGTGAGCGCCAACGGCGCACCGGACGTCACGGCAGCCCTCCTCGCCAGACATGCGCCGGGTCAAACACGGCGCGAACGCGCTCGGCCAATCCCTCGGAGACAGGGTCGGCGGGGCTGGCCGGCCGGTCCACGGGGGTTTCAGATTCCAGCCACAC
>DAHVOH010000026.1 GCA_027318915.1 Clostridiales bacterium | reverse complement strand
TGCCAATGGACGCGCCCCAGACGAATCGCCTGAACCGCCAGCAATAAGGTCATCAGCTTGGTCACGGAGGCCATCGGGCGCGGGGCGTCTGCATTGCGGGACCACAGCGTCGTGCCCGTCGAGGCGTCCACCACGATGGCCGCGGCCGCTTGAATGGGCGGCGGCCCGGCGGGTGCCGGCGCCGCCCACGCGCGCGTCAAGGGCAACGCCAAAAGGACGGGGATGATGAGGCCCACGGCCCAGGGGCGGACGATCATAGGCGGCCTCCCTTGCCTCCGAATACCGGTAGTATCGGAGACGGGGCGGGACGCTATACGGTGAGACGCTCCAGCACGGTCGGCCAGCGCCGTTCCGGCTCGCCAAAAGCCAGTCCCGCCGCAATCCGAGCCAGGGCGTCCGCCGCGGCCCCCTCGTCGCGTGCGTAAACCTCCGCCAGCGGCTCGCCGGCCGCCACCTCGGCGCCCGCCTTGACGAAGACCCGCACACCCACGGCGGGGTCCACGGCCGCCTCCTTGGTGCGGCGGCCGGCCCCCAATCCCAGGGCCGCTTCCCCGACGGCCAGCGGGTCCACTGCCGCCACCGTTCCCGTCCGGGGCGCTTCCAGTGTGCGCCGCACGGGGGCCAGGGGCAGGTGTCCGTCAGCGTCAAAGGCCGTCAGTTGGCCGCCTTGAGCGACAATCCACTCCTGAAACTGCTTCCAGGCTTCTCCCGACTCCAACTGGCGGCGCACCGACGCGCCCTGACCGCCGGCCAGGCGCACCATCGCCTCGGCGACGGCCACAGCCAGCTCCGTGAAATCTTGAGGACCTCGGCCCCGCAGCGTGTCCACGGCCTCATTGACTTCGATGGCATTGCCGACCGCCTGGCCCAGCGGCTGGTCCATGTTGGTAATGAGGGCTTCGGCGGCGAGACCGGCCCGGCCGGCGATGTCCAACATCAGGCGCGCCAGCTCGCGGGCGTCGGCCACACTGTGCATGAACGCGCCCCGACCGGCCTTGACGTCCAGCACCAGGGCCGGAGCCCCGCCCGCCAACTTTTTGGACATAATGGAAGACGCGATGAGGGGCAGCGCGTCCACCGTCGCGGTGGCATCCCGCAGCGCGTACAGCCGGCCGTCGGCCGGCGCCAGCTCGGTCGACTGGGCGGCGACCGCGACACCTACCGTCTCGACCAGTTCGGCCAGCCGTCGGCGGGTCAGTTGCACCTCAAAGCCCGGAATGCTCTCCAATTTGTCCAGGGTACCGCCGGTATGTCCCAATCCCCGGCCCGACATCTTGGCCACCCGGATGCCCAGGCTGGCCACCAGCGGTGCCACCACCAGCGTCGTCTTGTCGCCGACCCCCCCGGTCGAATGCTTATCAACTTGACCCAGGTGGTGCGCCGGTGGCCCCCCGGACTCTGCCATGGCCCGTGTGAGCGCATAGGTGCCCTCCGGGCTCAGGCCTTTCAAGTACACCGCCATCAGCCAGGCCGCCAGTTGATAGTCGGGCACCGAACCCTGTGCCGCGCCCCGGGCCACGACGTCCATGTCGGCCGGCTGCCATTCACCCCCGCGGGCGCGTCGAATCACGTCGCGGAAATCGGTCACGCGGTCACCTCCTCCCAAAACGACCGACCCACCGCCGGCAGCGGGGTGCCGAAAGCCTCCCCCAACGATTGCCCGATGTCCGCCAGCGTGTTGCGGGCCGCCAGCAGCCCCGGACGGACGCGCGGCCCTCCCACCAAAAGAGGAACGTTCTCGCGCGTGTGGTCCGACCCGGGCCACGTGGGATCACACCCGTGATCGGCGGTGATCCACAGTTGATCGGCGGGATCGAGCGCCGCCAACAGCTCGGGCACCGCGTCGTCCAGTTCAGCGAGCGCGCGGGCGTATCCCTCCGGATCCCGACGGTGGCCATACTGCGAATCGAAATCCACCAGATTGGCAAACACGAAGGCGCGCTGGCCGCAGAGCGCCCGCATCAACTCGCCGGTCTGCCTCAAGCCGTCGGCATTGGACACGGTGGGGTGCGGGGTCTCAAAACCGCGCCCGGAAAAAATGTCCCAGATTTTGCCGACCGCCTCCAGATGCACCCCGGCTGCGGCGAAACGCTCCGTGAAGATGCCGCTGGGCGGCTCCACCGCATAATCGTGACGGCGCGGGGTGCGAACGAAGTGTCCCGGCTCGCCCACGAAGGGCCGGGCGATGATGCGCCCGACCAAATTCGGCCCCGTCATGATGGTCCGGGCGGCGTGGCACCAATCATACAACGTCTCCACCGGGACCACCTCTTCATGGCAGGCGATTTGCAGCACGCTGTCGGCCGACGTGTACACGATGGGCCGCCCGGTGGCCATGTGCTCGGCCCCCAACTCGGCGATGATGGCCGTTCCGGACGCGGCGCGGTTGCCCAGGAGAGGTCGGCCAAACGCGGTCTCCAGCCGCGCCACCACGTCGGCGGGAAAGCCGCCGGGGTAGGTGCGGAAGGGGTGCTCGACGATGACGCCCATCATCTCCCAGTGCCCCGCCAGCGTGTCCTTGCCCCGGGCCGCCGGGTGGATGACGGCCGACGCTCCGGTCGGGGCCACATCGGCCGCCGCGCCCGGCCACTGTACCAACCGCCCCAGTCCCAGACCGACCAGGTGCGGTAGGCGAAATGGCTTGCGGCTCAAGGCATGCCCCAGGGTGTTGGCGCCCTGATCGCCAAACTCCGCCGCGTCGGGGGCAGATCCGATGCCGCCCGAATCAATGACCAGCAGTGTAATCATGGCGCTAGCGTCTCCGCGCGCGCGGATGCGCAGACTCGTACACTTGTTGCAGCCGGGACCGGCTGACGTGGGTGTATATCTGGGTGGTCGAAATGTCGGCATGGCCCAACATCTCCTGCACCGCCCGCAGATCCGCCCCGTTGTCCAAAAGGTGCGTGGCGAAGGAGTGGCGGATGGTGTGCGGGGTGATGACTTTCTCGATGCCGGCCTGCTCCGCATACTTTTTCACAAGCTTCCAAAAACCCTGCCGAGTCATGCGCGCGCCCCGGTGATTCAAAAAGAGCGCACCGGGATCGCGGCCGCGCAAGAGGCGCCGCCGGCCATCCTGCAAATATCGGTTGACCATGGCCACGGCCTGCCGACCCATGGGGATGATGCGCTCTTTGTCGCCCTTGCCCCGGCAGCGCAACCGGGGGGGATCCGGCGTCCAGTCGTTGACATCGAGTGTGATGAGTTCGCTCACACGCATCCCGGTCGCATACAGCAACTCCAGCATGGCGCGATCCCGCAAACCCGTCGGCTGCGACGCATCGGTCATCTCGATGATGGCCCCCATCTCATCGACGCTGAGGACCGACGGCAGCCGTCGCTCCAGTTTGGGCGACTGGAGATGGCGGGTGGGGTCGCGGGCCAATCCCCGCTCCTGATCCAGGTAGCCATAGAAGGCACGAAGGGCGGCCAACCGGCGCGCCAACGTGGCGGCCGATCGCCCCTGCGTCCGCAATGAGTCCAAATACCCCAGCACCATCGCCCCCGAGTGGGGAGCCTCCCCGCCCCCGCCGCGGTCCACCCAGCCCGCGAAGTCACGCAAGTCCCTCCCGTAAGAATCCAGGGTGTTGCGCGACAGACCCCGCTCCAGCGCCAGGTATTCTAAAAACTCGTCAATGATTCCGGGTGACACCGCGTCGCCTCCCGGCGTATTCGTTCGCCACCGGTTGCGCAATCCCTGCGCGGTTGACGCACCGGGATCCCCTCGGCGCGAAGCTTTCGCGCGGACTAGACGGCCCCGACACGCAGTGCCCCGGGCCGCCCGCGCGTGGCTTGCCGTCCACGGCGCGTCCACGCGGAAGAGGAAAGGCTGCCCCATCCCGGCGGCGGGCGGTCGCGAGGTCCCGCGCCACGACAGCCGAAGCGCCCCGGTTGGTCGGGGGGGCGTTGACGGGGGAATCGGCCCGCAGCCGCGCGACCGGTGATTGCGGAGTCCGCACAGTCAATCCGTGCTCTGGCGGGCATTGTGAACTCGGATATCTGAGGCGGGCACATCGCCACACCGCCGGACCCGGGCCGCCCCTCACCCCCAAACCCTGCCCGAGAGTCTTGGGCGGAGGCGTCCACGCGCCCATGCTCACGGGTCGGCCACGGGCTTCGACCTCCGAGCGGCGCGGGCGGGCCTGGCCGAGTGGGCGCCCGGACGCAGCCGACGGCGGGAGCGCAGCTCGCCGACCACAGACCGGGTGCGACACCCGCAGGCCAGCGGCCAAGAGTGCGCCCGCCCCGGCGGATGCCGTCCAGGCCGCCGGATGACTGCCCGCTGGCTTCAGCGCGCCTCCAGAAGTTCCTCGGCCGAACGGTACGGCAACTGATGCGCGTCGGCCACGGCGCGGTAGGTAATGTGGCCCCGATACACGTTGAGCCCGGCCCGGAGCACCGGGTCGCCGCGGAGCGCGTCAACGGCGCCCTGCCGGGCGATGGCTCGGGCAAAGGGCAGCGTCACGTTGGTCAGAGCGAGCGTGGAGGTGCGCGGCACCGCCCCCGGCATGTTGGCGACCGCATAGTGAATCACCCCGTGCTTGACGTAAGTCGGGTGTGAATGCGTGGTGATGTGGTCAATGGTCTCGACAATGCCGCCCTGGTCAATCGCCACGTCGACGATGACCGACCCGGCGGGCATCGATCGGACCATCGCCTCGGTAACCAGATGGGGTGCCCGCGCTCCGGGGATGAGCACGGCGCCCACCACCAGGTCGGCCTCCGCCACGGCCTCGGCGATATTGTATTCGTGCGACATCAGAGTGCGCAGCCGGCCCCCGAACTGGTCATCCAGCTGACGGAGCCGGTCGGCGTTGATGTCCAGCAATGTCACCTCGGCGCCGAGCCCCATGGCAATCCGCGCGGCGTTGGTGCCAACCACCCCGCCCCCTACCACGGTCACGCGACCCGGCAGGACACCGGGCACCCCTCCCAGCAGCACCCCGCGACCACCCTGGGGTTCTTCGAGAAACTGCGCGCCGATTTGCGTGGCCATTCGGCCCGCCACTTCGGACATCGGCGTCAGAAGCGGCAGGGACCCGTCGCGGGCCCGCACCGTTTCGTAGGCGATGGCGGTGAGGCCACTTTCCAGGAGAGCCAATGTCAACTCGCGCTCCGGGGCCAAGTGCAGATATGTAAACAAGATAAAATCCGGTCGAAAGAACCCATACTCCTCCGGCAACGGCTCTTTGACCTTGACGACCATATCCACGCCCGTCCAGGCTGCGGCCGCCTCGTCCACCAGCGTGGCCCCGGCGGCTTCATACTGAGCGTCGGCAAAGCCGCTGCCCACTCCCGCCCCGCGCTGCACCATGACCCGGTGGCCGTCGCGCACCAGCGCCATCACGCCCGCGGGCGTCAACGCCACGCGATTCTCGTCCGTCTTGATCTCCTTGGGTAGGCCCACCTTCATGCCTAGGAAGCCCCTCTCTGCCTAGAGTGGCAAGGAATGCGGCTCCACTATAGCACAGCCGCCGGCCCGATTCGGCGCTCGCGCTGTCATGACCTGCAGGCCACAAAAAGCGGCGCGTCGCAGGCCATCCGCGCCGGGGGTGGTTGGACGCGGCGGCTCGTCACACGCCCCAAGGAGCGAGCCAATGCAGCAGCAGCGGGGCCGCCAGCGTTTGCAAAGCGCTACCGACCACAACCAGGGCGGCCCCGGCCAGGGTGACCAGCGTATAGTCGGCGAACGCGCGCGCCAAGGGTGGGCCCCTCCGCCAATCGGCGGTGCGCAGCAACCTTGAAGCGAACGCCAAGCCGCCCGACCCCGCCACCAGCCAGGCGGGCACCAAGACCAGATTCGGCAGGACGATGGCCACCAGCGCGACGCCGACGCCGGCCCCAGGCATCGTGTTCACGAAGAAACCGACCGCGAATCCGAGAACGAAGCCCCGAAAAAAGAGCGCCAGGAGCACCAAGGGCAATCCGGCCACCGACACCCCCAAGGCATAAATGAGCCCCAGCACCTTGAGGTTGTCCAACACCGCCTGTCCAAACAGCGGCGGCGTCCGGACGCCACGCGCACCCTGATTCACAAACTGGGCCACGGCGGCATGCAAGACCAAGCGATCATGCGGCGTCAACGCGTTGAGCGCGAGCGCCCCGACGAGACTGCCCAGCACAAAAGCGGCCAGAACCCAAGCGGCGGAAGATTGATGACGAAGCCACCAGCGCTCGAACGGATCCTGCGCTTCGGCCAGCATGCGCTCGTTGCCTCCTCTTTACGAAGGTACGAGCCCCTCCTTGCCCCTATGCCTCGGCGTTGGCCCGCGCGAGCCACCATTGTGCCCCGACCCACAGCAGGCCGTTGACGGGCTCCTCGGAGCGCAACAGCGCGCGCAGGCGCGCTTGGTCAAACAACGCCACCGTCAGATCTTCGCCCGGCTCCGGTGCAGGCGGGCCCGCGGTCGGCCCGTCGGCGAAGTAGAATGTCACCGCTTCGCTGGTGTATCCGGGGCTGGGATACAAGCGCGCCAACCGCTGCAAGGTTGCCGCGCGATACCCCGTCTCCTCCTGCAGTTCGCGTCGGGCGGCCTGCTGGGCATCCTCCCCGGCATCTATCCGGCCGGCCGGCAATTCCCACAACTCCCGCCCCACGGCCGGACGATATTGGCGCACCAACAGCAGCTGCCCGGACACATCCGCCACCACCGCCACCGCATCCACCCGGTCCACGATTTCGCGCTCGACCCAGAGGCCGCGCGCCGTGCGCAGGCGCTGAACCCGAACCGAAAACGCGTGGCCCCGAAAGACCGGCACACCGGTTCCGCCGGTCTTGTCCGCCAGATCCCCACCGTGTTCCATGGGCCGCTCCCTGAGGTCTTTCCGCCGTCGTCACTCGGTCTCTTCGGGATCCAACACCACAATCTCTCGCAATCCCTGCCGAAACACCAGGCGGGCGCGCCCATCGGCGCCGGCCACATACAGGGCGTTTGCATCCAGGGCCAGCAGCTGAGCGTCAAGGCTGCCGCCGTCGGCCCACACCAGGCGCACACGGCGGCGGTCGCGCCGCCATTCGTTGAGGACCCGGTCGGCCAGCGCCGGCTCCGGATCCTCGCTCGTCAGAGACGGGTCGTGCCATCCGAGGCGAACATACCGCCGCTCATCCTCCATGAGGTCCGTGGGGCACCCGCAGGGCACGGTCATAAGCGTCCAAGGCGGCCTCGGCCGCCGCCCGGTGACGGTCGTCACCGGCGACGGCATGCCCGATCACAATCTGTTCCCGGCCACGCTGGCTCACATATCCAACGGCCACCGCCACCACCGTGAGCCCCGCCAGCGGATACTGCGTCAAGTCCCGGAGCGCCAAGGACGACGGCATCTCCGGAACCAGGTTGACGGCCGCCAAGGTGGCCTGGGCGACCGCGTTCACCTGTTGGCTGGGAAGATACCGCGTCTGATGCTGCCCCGTGACAGCCTCCTCCCCCTCATCCCCCACCAACAGGCGCACCTCGGCCGTCATGCGCCCGCCGATCGGGTCCAGGTCCATCCGATAGTGCTGGATGCGGAAGCGCGGCAGGGCGGATCGCTCCTCCACACCGCGGACTTGAGCCACCGAGATGCGCTTATGGTCCAGGCGAATGTCGAAGGCGGCCGCCAACGCGCTCTCGATGTCGCGCACCGTTTGCTTGGCCGGTCGTCGGTCCGATGCCAGCACATGCACCTCTTCGATAAAGCCGAGGTCATTCACGGCAATCCGGCAGCGCTCGACGCCCGGCAATTGGACGATCAGCTGCTCCAACTCCTCCACCGGCACGCGCTCGGGTGCGGCCACCGTCCCACCTCCTCCGCTGCCAACCGACTTGGGCTCTATTCTGGAATATACGTCCGCCGCACCCGACTCAACAACTCCAGGCGCGCCAATGCCACGCGATCGGCCGCTTCCGACGTCGGGATGTCCTCCCGCGCGGCCGTGGCGATAATTTCCCGGAGTTGATCACCAATGCCACGAATGCGGGCATAGGCGCGGTCCGGATGGTATCCATCCGGGTGGAATTCGTCCGCCACATTGATGACGCCGCCGCCGTTGATCACGAAATCCGGAGCGTAAAGGATCCCGCGGCGCTTGAGTTCCAGGCCATGGCGGGGTTCTTGCAGCTGATTGTTGGCGGATCCGGCCACGATGCGGCACTTCAGCCGGTCCAGGGTGTCGTCGTTGATGACGGCGCCCAACGCGCACGGTGCGAACACATCGCACTCCACGTCATAGATGGCGTCGGGCTCCACCCACTGCGCGCCCAGCTCATCCGCCAAGCCCTTGCCCCGTTCCTCGTCCAGGTCGGTCACCGTCAGCTGCGCTTGGCCCTCCCGCAGGGACCGCGCAAGTCCGAGCCCCACGTGGCCGAGTCCCTGAATCGCGATCCGCCGCCCGGCCACTTCGGCCCTTCCGGTCACCGCCTGCAGGCAGGCCTTGATGCCCTCCAACACGCCCAGCACCGTGGCCGGAGACGGGTCCCCGCTGGTTTCCTTCAACCCGCCGACAAAACGCGTCTCCCGGGCCACCACCGCCATATCCTCCGAGTTCACGCCCACGTCCTCGGCCGTGATATAGCGACCGCCCAAGGACTGCACAAGCCGCCCGTAGCTCCGAAACAGCGCCTCGCTCTTGTCCCGGTGGCTGTCCGCCCAGAGCACGGCTTTGCCGCCGCCCATGTCCAGACCCATGGCGGCGTTCTTGTACGTCATGCCGCGTGAGAGGCGCAAAGCGTCGACGATGGCAGCCTCTTCGGTCGGATACGGCCACATCCGACACCCGCCCAGCGCCGGCCCCAGAGTGGTGTCGTGAATCGCCACCATGGCTTTCAGACCGGTGGCCTTGTCGTACCAAAAGACCAACTGCTCGTGACCGTACTGTTCCATCGCTTCAAAAATATTCATGGACCTGCCCCCGAAGGGCTCACTTCCTTTCGCCTCGGTCGCGTTGACCGCCTCGGGCCGCGAACACGCGCGCCTTGTCCGAAGCGGTCTCGGGGCCCACAACAAGACGCCGCCAGACCAAGACCGGCGGACTCCGTGGGGATCATGGCACACCCCGCGCCACCCCGCAACCAGCGAGAGAGGCGCCCTCGGGGGGCGCCTCTCTCAACTGGCTTTCATCTGCATGCGGAGCCGGTCCGCCACCATGGCGATAAACTCGGAGTTTGTGGGTTTGCCCCGTTCGCGGTTCACCGTGTGGCCGAAGATGCTGTTGATGACGTCCACGTTGCCGCGACTCCAGGCCACCTCAATCGCGTGGCGGATGGCCCGTTCCACGCGGCTCGGGGTGGTTTTGTATTTGGTGGCGATGGAGGGGTAGAGCTCTTTGGTCACTCCCGACAGGAGATCGACGCGGTGAATCACCATCATGATGGCTTCGCGCAGGTAGAGGTAACCCTTGATATGGGCGGGGATGCCAATCTCATGAATGATGTTGGTCACCTCCACGTCCAAGTGACGGATGGGCAAAAGCTGAACGCGGTTGCCGACCATGCCGCCGGCCGACGAGGCTTTGCGCTCCGGTGACGCCGTCCCGGCGAGCTGCCGAATCCGCGACGCCAACACCTCCAGATTGAACGGCTTGAGGATATAGTAGTCGGCGCCCAGTTCAAGGGCCTTCTGGGTCATGACCTCCTGTCCGAAGGCGGTGAGAACAATCACCTTCGGCCGCTCGCCTTCCCATTGGGTCAGCCGCTCCAATACGCCGATGCCGTCCAGATGGGGCATGATCATGTCCAAGATCACGATGTCGGTGGGGTTGGCGCTGAGAAACTCCAGCAATTCCATGCCGTGGTGGACGACCCCTACGACCTCCAGGCCCTCCTCCCGGCGGACAGCCTCGCGCAGCAGGTCACAGAACTCCCGATTATCGTCCGCAATCAACACTTTAATGGGCACGCGTGTCAACCTCCGTCAGCGCCCGCACCGGGGCGGCTCTTGTCACTTCCCCCTTCGTCCTGCCAAAACTTAACTCCTGCCATGGGTGCTCACCATGCCGGAAGAATGGTCGACTCGTCTTGACACGATTCGACAGCACTCAGCCGGCCGAGGCCGCCAATCCGCGTGTTGGGTGCACTGTTCAACGGTCGGTCCGCCCCCCGGCCCGCCTTCTTGGCGAACAGTTACCCATAATGTCCGGGGTTTAGGCCGGACGGACCTCCACGGGCGTTTCGGGGGTGAACACGAACAGCGTGGCGCCCACGATCGATGCCACCGCCACCAACCCAAACATGCCGGTAAAGCCGTGGATGCGAGTGGCCAGGGTCAGCAGAATGGGGCCGGCCGCCAACCCGATGGATCGAAACACCGCCATGAGCGCCAGAGCCTGGGCCGTCTGGTCCTCCCGGTACAGCGCCAGGCCGATCCGGTTCAGGGGCGCGCCCATCGTAAAGGCGGTGGCCAGACCCAGCACCACCATCGCCAGCAGGAAGCGCGTCATGGTCAGGTGGGGCCAGGCCAGCAGCACGCCTCCGGCCGCAGCGGCCAGCAGTCCCGCGATGATGAGCCGGCGGGCGCCCACGCGATCCACGGCGACGCCCGCCACGCCGGCCATCACGGCTCCGCTCAGCGCGGCCGGCAATAGAATGACCCCCGAGGCGAACACCGACAGCGCCAGATCGCGCTGCGCCAGGGTGGGCACGAAGACGACGGCGGACATGTCGAGGCCAATCAGCGCGGCACCGATCATGAGAGCGATGCCCGAGCCGCGCGACAGCGGGCGGCTGTCCAGAAACGGCACGGCCGCCTGACGCTGCCGGCGAAGAAACACCCCCAGCAAAATCAGAGCGGCCGCCAGTACCGCCCACCGCATCGACCCTCCCACCATCAGGAACAACAGCGCCGCGGCCAGAAATCCGGCAAAGCCGGCGCCTCCCCACGCATCCGGGACTGCCCGCGTGGCCGCCGACCCGCTGCCGGCTTTCCGCGCCACCCACAATATGACCAGGGCCAGCGGAGCATTCAGCCAAAACACCGCCGGCCAGCCCAGGTACTGGCCCAACAGCCCCCCCACCACGGGACCCACAATGGCGGCCAAACCAAAGGCGGCACCGAACAACCCGAGCGCGGTGCCCCGGCGTTCCAGAGGAAACAGGTGCAGCCCTTCGGCCTGGGCATTCGGGTACACCGCCCCCGCTCCGGCTCCCTGGATCACGCGGGCCAGCACAAAAACCGCAAATACCGGGGATAGGGCGGCCAGCACCGAGGCGACGCCGAAAGCCACCAGGCCCCACCGGAACAGCCGGGCATGCCCGACCCGGTCACCCCAGGCGCCCGACAGGACCGTGGAGGCCGCATAGGCCACGGTGTACGCCGTAACGGTCCACGCCGTCCAGGCCAAGGAGATGTGGAATCCCCGCTCGATGAGAGGAAACACCGGCGCGATGACATTGGTGTCGAGGGCGCCCAGAAAGACGCCCAGCAGGTACACGCTGAGCGCCCCCCAGTTGACGGCGAGTCGGCTGGCGGCCGGACTCCGCCTTCGCCCCATCACTGCGGGGCCCGGGATTCTTCCGCCCAGGCGGCGCGCTCCGTCGACAGCGGCAGGGTCTGCAGGGCCAAGTAGGCGAGGCCGGCGAATATCAGCGTCATGAGGCTGACATGAATGATGTCGGCGGTGGTCGTGATGTGACTCAGGACCACATAGGCGCCGCTCGCGATTTGCAGCACCACCAGCCCCAGCGCCAGATGGGCGCCGCGGTACACGTCGGGACGGCGGTCGCGCACCCGCCGCGCCTGGACGACGATGAGGATCACCAGCGCCCCCATGCCCAGAGCCGCCAGGCGATGCAGGAACACCAGTCCGGTTGGGCCGGCCAGACCGGGCCACACTTGGCCGTTGCAGAGGGGCCAGCCCACACAGGCCAAGCCGGCGCCGGTGTGAGCCACCAAAGTGCCCAAATAGGCGATACCCATCGCGTAAGCCAACGCGACCCAGATCACGATCGACACGGCGCGAGGCAGCTTGAGCGCACGGCGCCGCCAACCTGTTTCGGCCCGGGGCTCCCGTACAAGCTGGTGAATGACGCTCGTCATGAGCGCCGTGCCCGCGAACGCGAGCAGGGCAAAGCCGAAATGGGTGGCCAGCACCGGGGCCGATTCGGGATGGAGAACGGCTTCCGCGCCGACCACGGACTGCACTCCCACGAAACCGAGACCCACCGCGCCCAGCACCCAGACTTCCAGCACCCGGCGGTACTGCACCCAGGCCCACACCGTCACCACCAAGACCAACAGCCCCACCAACCCCGTGATGGCCCGGTGCGCATATTCGACCTGGGACTGCAGCGTGGCCCCGGGCAGCACCCCCCCGTTGCAAAGCGGCCACATGCGGCCGCAGCCCAGGGCCGACCCGGTGAGGGTGTCCAGGAATCCAATCAAGATGACGACAAAAAGCCCCACCGTCGCTAGATCGGCCCAGATTCGCAGGGTGTGGCCCCTCCCGCCGCTCGCCATGCTTAGTCCTATACCCCCAGCAGCTTCAACAAGTTCCCGGTGGTGTGACCCGGCGGGAAAATCACATACAGCAAGAGAAACACGGTAAGGCCCGTGGCCGCCGTCACCATCCAGCCTCCGGCGGTCCAGGGAGCAATCCGCCGGTGGAGGCGAAACCGCCAGCGCAGCGCGCGCCGCCACGTGATGATGCCCATGATGGCCACCACGGTGGCCAGCGTGGTGTGGATGTCCAAAAACGTCGTGTAGACGCCCTTCAGCCGTTCGGGCCCTCCGAAGCTGGTGTCGCCGATCACCACCGTCTTGAACACGTAGCTCAGAAAAAACAGCGACGCGGACACCGATCCCCAAAACATCAGCCGGCGGTGCCAGCGAATCGCGCCGTGGCGGATCGCGTACCATCCGGCGCCTATGAGCACCGCGCTCAGGAGGATGAACCCTTCGTTCAAATCAGGCAGAAACCACTCCATCAAGCACCTCCTCGCCCCTCGGCATCGCCTGCGCGCGTCTCAGCGACGGGCATTGGCCACCATCGCCACGAACAGCACCAGCATGTACACCAGCGAATACTGGAAGGTGCGTCGTGCCCACCGGTCCTGAGGCTTTTGCTCCACCAGCAGCGCCACTCCGTACACGATGAAGCCTAGGCCGAGCACCACCGCCGCCACCAAGTAGATCAGGCCCACCACGCCCGTGACATACAGCAGCAGCGAGGCCAGCATCAGCAAAAGCGTGTACCCCAACGCCTGCATCTTGGTGGACTGCTCTCCCTGCACCAAAGGCATCATGGGGATGTTGGCTCGACGATAGTCGTCCTGCTTGTACAGCGCCAGCGCCCAGAAGTGAGGCGGCGTCCACAGGAAAATAATCAAGAACATCAGGACCGGAGCCAGACTCACCTGATGCGTAACCGCTGCCCATCCCACCAGCGGCGGGAAGGCTCCGGCGGCGCCGCCGATGACGATGTTCTGCGCGGTGCGCCGCTTCAGCCACATCGTATAGACCAACACATAGAACAAAAACCCGGCCAGCGCGATGAGCGCCGCCAAAACGCCGACGGTCAGCGTCATCATCACCAACGAGACGGCTTGGGCGGAGATGCCGAAGAGGAGTGCCGCCCGCGCCGGCAGGCGTCCGGCCGGCACCGGTCGGTTCCGGGTGCGTTCCATGACGCAGTCGATGTCCCGGTCATACCACATATTGACTGCGTTGGCGCCGCCGGCGGACAGAGCCAACCCGCCCAAGGTGAACACGGTCACCCGCCAGTCGGGAACGGCGCCGCGGGCGACCACCATGGCGCAGTACGCCGTGATGACCAGCAGCAGCACGATGCGCGGCTTGGTCAGGGCCACATAGTCTTTCACCCGCCCGAGCATGACGACTCGCCCTCCTTTCGGCGCCTGGAAACGCCGGGCGCAAGGATTGCCACCCACAACAGTCCCATTATGCAAACCGCTGTCAAGTCGAATCAAGTCACCGGTAGAAGAAGGGTGCCAGGCGCCATCCTTCGCGCCGAGCCTGATCCGGGTCGTGCGAAAAGAAGGGGCGCGCCCCTTCGGCGGCCAGGCGGATGAGACGTCGGACCGATTCGGCCGCCTGCGCCTTATCCACGGCCGCGCCGAGATGGTCGGGGTCAAAGTGCGCGGCGGTATAGACCGCATCGCCGCAAAACAGCAGAGGTGGCCCCTGTTCCAGTTCCACCCAAAGCGATTGATGGCCCGGCGTGTGCCCGGGCGTGTAGAGAAGACGCACGCCGGGAGCCACGTCGTGATCGCCCTCCAACCACCTGATGGCGCTGGCGGCCGGCGGACGGTAGCCGGGATCCGGATAGTGTCCGGGATGTTGGGCCGTCGCCTGCCACTCGGCCCGCTGAATCCAGAATTCGGCGCCGGCAAAGCAGTCATTGGCCCCGCCGTGGTCAAAATGGAGGTGCGAGTTGACCACCACCCCGACATCGCCGACACCAAACCCCAAGCGCTCCAATTGCCGGGTGATGTGGCTGTCGGCGTCGAGCAGAGGCCGGAGCGACGACGCCTCGTCGCCCAGAATCTCTTCGGGATGCGCGGCCAAGCGGGCCGAGCACCCCGTATCAAACAACAGGAGGTCGTGGCCCAGGTCGATGAGATAAGCGTATACGGGAATATCCATCCGACGCCCCGACCCATCGCCCGGAGTGAGCTGGCCCACCACCGCATCAAACCCGCCCACGGTCAGAATCCACACCCGCATGCGGCCGCCTCCACGGGTATATTACACCACTTGTCGACATCACCGTCCGAGCATCCACTGGGCGTAGCACCCATACCCGGCGTCGGGGCGGTTGATGAAAACATGGGTGACCGCTCCCACCAATCGGCCGCCCTGCAGAATGGGACTCCCGGACATTCCCTGCACGATGCCGCCCGTCTTGGCCAGCAGCCGAGGGTCGGTTACTTGAAAGAGGATGCCCTTGGTCGCCGGGTGCGCCTGGGGATACGTGGCCAGGATGCGGATGTCAAACGCCTCGGGCCTCGCTCCCGACACCACGGTGATCATCTGAGCGGGTCCGGGGTGCACTTCGTCCGCCATCGCCACCGGAATCGCCCGCCGACTTCCCACCGCCGGCGGCGCCGCCAACCGACCCGCCAATCCGAAGAGGCCATTGGCCGTCACGTTCCCGGTCACCGTGTGCCCTCCGGCCAGTACCCCAATCTTCTGTCCGGGATGATCGGGGGTACTGGCGACGACGCCCACCACGAGCGCGGGCGAGACCCGACCCGTGGCGACGCCCACCGGGCTTGGCGTCAGTCCATCGCTGATCGAGTGACCCAACGCCCGATAGGCAAGGGTCCGCGGATTCCAAAAGGTCAAGGTGCCCACGCCGCTCGCGGATGCGCGCACGACGACCCCCAACTGGTATTGGTGCGCGGCCGGGTTGTAGGCGGGCCACACCAGCCGCACGAAGGTGCGGCGAGCGCCCCGGTCGGTCACGTAGAGCGGCCGACGCGCCCGTCCCGCCCGCTGTACGGCCGCCACCAGGGCCGCATCCCCCGTCACCGCCCGGCCGTCCACGGCCAGCAGCACATCGCCGGGCTCGATACCCGCCGCCTCGGCCGGATCCAGCCAGCCTCGCGTTCCCGGAACCGGGGCGTATCCCGTCACAATAACGCCGCGTGTCCGCACCACAATGCCAATCGATTGCCCACCCGGAACTACGTCGACCGCAGGCACCGCCCGCACGCCCACGTGTCCCACCGGGATCCATCCGAACAGCCGAAGCCCGAGCCAACTTGTGCCCGTTCGGCTGGCCCGCACCATGGCCGCCGACGATCCGGCGGTCCACGACAACCCCGGGGCCGCCGTGACCGTCAGCGGCAACACCCGGCTCCAGGCCACGCTCACCTCCTGCCCCACCGGCACGGTCAATTGGGAGGGCAGCTCCGCCAGCGCCCGCACCGGTAGACTCGCCATCATGGCCACCGTGGCCCCGGCGAGCAGAACGCCCTGCCATCTTCGGCCACCGGGCGGTGACCTCTTGCCTTCGCGCCTGGCCCGCATGCCATCGCCCCCTCTCGTGCTCTTTGATCGCCGCCATTGACGTTCCCATCGCGCGCCAAGCAGCTGCTGTCCTTAACCTGCCCTGCCGACCGTGAACTTTGTGCCGGCAGCCATGTCACTCTTTGGCCGCGCGCGCACAAAAAACCGCCGCCTCCGGAGCGGAGCGGCGGACGCGCCCACAAGCGGCGTTTAGGGACCTCGATGCCTTTGGGTGCGCTGACAATCATTGGTTCTGATAGAAAAACCGGTCAAACGCGCGGGCAGTCAGCCGCGGCGGTCAACGCCCCGGCATGACGAGCTCCGCCGGAGCATCGCGCCCCACCGGCATCAGGGACGCTTCATAAAGACGCATGGCCACCGTCTGCGCAGCATCGGGACGCGCCAGCAAACGCTGCCGACGCACCTGCTCGTCCCAGCGCGGCCGCCCCAGCAGGGCCCGTGCCGACGGCACCAGGTTGGCCTCACCGGACACCGCGGCGCCCAGCGACACCAAGCGTTCCCCGTTGCGCCGCTCCTGGCCCGGCAAATGGTGAGCCAGCAGCAGGGGCAATCCGACGGCCGCCGTCTCCGCCACCGTGACCCCACCCGGCTTGCTGACCATGAGAGCCGCTCCGTCGAGCAGTTCGGGCACATTGTCCACATACCCGTACACCCGCGTC
The DNA here is from genome assembly GCA_027318915.1 of Clostridiales bacterium. Next base: position 24,956 of record DAHVOH010000026.1, on the reverse strand, counting down.
TGGCAGCCTTGGAAGCGCGAGCGGAGGCGGCGGAACAATCGCTCATTGCGTCCGCAGATAATGCGTAGCGGCCGGCCCAGGTCAATCAACCGCTCAACGGTGCGCTCGATGGGGCCGAGCCCCAAACCGCCGCCCATGACCACCACCGGGCCATCGGGTCGCGCCCGGACGCCGGCAAACTCGGGACGGATGGGAATACCGGTCAGCCACACCCGATCCGGGTCATCGAAGCCCCACCGGGCCAAGTCGGTCCACATCTCAGGCAGCCATACGGCGTACGCGTCGGCCGCCGGTTCATACCAAAAGCGGTGCGCCGAAAGGTCGGTAATGACGCCGGCCAGACGATAGCGTCGCCGCGTCACCCCCGCCCACGCGGTGAGAGCGAACGGATGCGTCGCCACCACCCAGTCGGGCCGGTATGTGTCCGCCAACCGGGCCAGATGGGGGCTGAATCTCTGCCAGTGCCGCCGATTCGCCGACCACGCGGCGGTCCACGCATGGTCGGCGCGCCCGAAGGCGTAGTCGTAAGGGCCGGGCAGCCAGCGAATCGCCCGGTAATACCAGGCACGAGCCTGTGCGGCAAAAGGATCCAAGTCACGCGAGTACCAGACGCTGGCACCGCGCGCCGTCAGAGCCTCGGTGATGGCCCGGGCCGCGCTGTCATGCCCGGTTCCGATCGGCAGACTGGCAATCAATACGCGCAACCTGGCCTGCTCTCCTCACTGGCGCACACCGTCCGAGGCGCGCGCGGCAAACGTCTGTCCGACCTGATTCGGCTCAATAGAAAACCACCGTCAACAGGACACCCCACGCGGCCCCGGCCAACACTTCCAACGGCGTATGCCCGACGGACTCGGGCAGGTGGACCTGCACGATATCGCCCAGGTTAGTCTCCCGCTGCATCCGATTCAAAAATGCGCTCTGGCGACCGACGGCTTGTCGAATGCCCACTGCATCGTACAACACAATCAGCGCAAACACAGTCACCACCGCGAACAATACCGAATGCCAACCCTCGACATACCCCACCGCCGTGGCCAGGGATGTCACCATGGCCGAGTGGGAGCTGGGCAGACCCCCCGCACCCACCGCCCGGCGCCAATCCCACCGGCGCCGCGTCACATAGTGCGCGGGGATCTTCAATAGCTGCGCGGTAACGCTGGCGGTCAGCGCCAGCGCCAGCATGCGATTGGACCCTATCACGAAGCGGGCCACCGCCTCATACATGCTGACCCGATGCCTCCTCCTGTGAACCCTTTGGCGCCGTCGCGCGGGAGTGCACGCCCGGGTCCGCGCCCGTTCGCCAACTGCCTGGCCGGCTCACCCGGGAGGCTCGGCTCGCGGTTTGGCGGTGGCCGCGCCCGGCGTCACCAACTGGCGCGCATGTTCCAGCGCCACGGTGGTGTCGGACCCGCTCAGCATGCGGGCCAACTCGGCAATTCTCTCCTCGCCCCGCATGCGCCGGATCCGCGCCTCGGCGGGCGCCGCCCCGCCGTCGCCCGACCGTTTCTCCATCCGCCAGTGCTGATCAGCGGCCGCCGCCACCACCGCTTGGTGGCTGACCGCCAGCACCTGGGTGCCGCCGTCGGCCAACCGCCGCAGCAGTTCGCGCACGCGGAGCGCGGCTTGTCCCCCCAATCCGGCATCCACTTCATCGAGCACCATGATGGGGCTCTGGCGTTGGATGAGACTCTGGGCGAGGGCGATACGGGACAATTCACCGCCCGAGGCGGCTCGGGACAAGGGCCGCGGTTCCTGGCCGGCGCCGCCGCGAAACCACCACTGCAGACGGTCGCGGCCGTGGGCCGAGGCCTCGGCCGGGCTCATTTGCAAGAAGACCGCGGCACCCGGCATATCCAATTCCGCCAGCACGCCGGCGATGGCGAGCGCGGCGTCCTCGGCGGCTGCCCGCCGCGCTTCGGTTAGGGCTTCCGCCGCCTGGTCGTAGGCCCGGCGCGCGACCTCCCGCTGGGCGAGGAGACGCGAGCGGGTCCATTCGGCCTCGTCCACCTCCTTGAGGCGCGCTTCCAGGTCCTCGCGATGTCCAATGAGTCCCGCCACGTCATGGACGCCGAATCGACGACGGGCGCGCGCCAATTGATCCAACCGTTCCCGCACGGCGCCAAGCCGTCCCGCGTCCACCTCAATCTGTTCAGCCAGTCGGTACAGCTGATGCCGCAACTCGCCGACCACGGCCTCAGTGTCTTCGGCCAAGCGTGCGGTCGCCGTCGCCTGCGGGTCGAAGCGGGCCGCCTCCACCACGTTCCTGCGCACGCGGGCCAGTCCGGCCGCCCCGCCGTCCATGGCGTCCAGCGCCTCGCGATACAGGTTGGCCAAGCGCTCTTGGTGTCCGAGCCGCTCCACGTCCGATTCCAATGCCTCATCCTCGCCCAACGTGGGAGCGAGTCGCCTCAGTTCCGCCAGATCGTCCCGCCACTCGCGCACGCGGTGTTCATCGCCAATCAATTGGTCGGCATCCTGAATCTCCTGCTCCACTCGCTGCCACTCGCGCCAGGCCTCTGCCACCGCGGTCACGAGGGCCGGATCCACCACGCCGTCCAGCCACACGCGCGCGTGCTCCGGTTGCAGCAGCCGTTGGTGCTCGTGCTGTCCGGTAATGTCCACCACGTCCGCCAAAGCCGAGCGCAGGACCGCCTGCGGGACCGGCTGCCCCTGAATCCGCGTGACGGTGCGCCCTTCGCGTCCCCACTCCCGCTGGATCAGCAGGGTGTCTTCCGGCGTCACGCCAATGTCCTCCAGCGGTGCCCACCATGCGGCCTCCGGCGAGGCGGTCAGCGTCAGCGTGATGCGGGCACGGTCGGCGAACGGGCCAACCTGGTCACCGGCGAGGCGCGCGCGGTACACCAAATCGATGGCGCCCAGCAACAGGGACTTGCCCGCGCCGGATTCACCCGTGACCACGGTCAAACCCGGCGCCGGCTCAATCCGCACGTCACGCAGGACGCCCAGGTTTTCCACCCGGAGGCTGGTGAGCATGAGCTCCGGCGTCATCCCTCCCTCCCCCGCTGCCAGCCGCGCAGCACATGATAAAAATTCCACTCCGGCCGGCGCATCAATGCGATGCGGTTCGGATTCGTCTCCACCTGCACTTCGTCCCCATCCTCCAGCGGAAAACCCTCCTGGCCATCCACCGTCAGCAAGGTCTCCCGGTGCTCCGCCCGGATCCGGACGCGAACCCGTGACTGCTTGCCAATCACGATGGAGCGATCGAAAAAACTGTGGGGACAAATGGGGGTCAGCAGCAGGACGCCCAGCTCCGGGCTGACCACCGGTCCCCCGGCCGACAGCGAATAAGCCGTGGATCCGGTCGGGGTCGAGAGGATCAGCCCATCGGCCGGATAGGTCGTGACGTACGCGTCGTCGACAAACGTCTCCAGATGGACAAGGCGAGCGAACGGTCCCTTGGTCACGACCACATCGTTCAGCGCGCTGAGACGGGCCACGCACTGTCCTTGACGCAGGACGCGAGCCAAAAGCGCGATGCGCTCGTCCAGCACGTAAGCCCCGTTGAGAAACGCCGTGAGCGCCGGAAAGAGGTCGGCCACCTCCACCTCGGTCAAAAAGCCGACATGGCCCAAGTTGACGCCCAACAGCGGTCGGCCCGCGCACGCCTGCGAGCGTGCGGCATGGAGAAGGGTTCCGTCGCCCCCCAGGACGACGACAAAGCGCGCCTCCTGCCATGTCGGGTCGGTCTCCGCGGCCGCCCAAGTCTCCAGGCCCATGGCCAGGGCCGCGGCGGTGGGCAGGACGGGCTTCAGGGAGCGCTCCTCCAGCCAACGGCAAAGCTGGCGCGTCAATCCACGGGCTTGTTCCTTCTCCACGTTGGGCCACACACCCACGACCGCCATGCCCTGCCCCCCTGCCTCGCTTCCGTCCACCATCCCGCGTCCACCGGCGCCCGTCCCGTCATTCCGAGTGGAGCGCGTCCTCCCAGTCAATCTGTGCCGCGCGGCCGCCCCGGATGGCCCAGACCAGAAACTCGCGGTTGCCCTTCGCCCCGCGGATGGGCGACGGCATCACGCCTTGGACGCCCAGACCCGCCTGCTCCAGGGCGAGCCGTGCCTGCTCCAGGGCCCAGCGATGGGCGGCCGGATCGCGTACCACACCACCCTTGCCCACGCGGGCGGGTCCGACCTCGAACTGCGGCTTGACCAGTTCCACCACCACGGCGCCCGGTTTCAGCAAGGGCGTCACACTCGGCCAGATGAGACGTGGGCTGATGAAGGACACGTCGATCGACACCGCATCCACCAGCTGCCCGTCAACCACGGCCGGGGTCAGGTACCGTGCGTTCACCCGCTCGCGCACCGCTACGCGCGGGTCCTCACGCAGCCGAGCGGCCAACTGCCCGTACCCCACATCCACCGCATAGACGCGCCGCGCCCCGCGCTGCAGCCAGCAATCCGTAAACCCGCCCGTGGAGGCCCCGATGTCCAGGACAGTCCACCCCGTCGGATCAATGCCAAAACCGTCCAGGGCCGCTGCCAGCTTGACACCGCCGCGGCCCACAAACGGGATGCGGGGCCCGCACACCTCGACCCGAGCCCCCTCGGACACCAGCGTGCCGGCTTTGTCCTGCCGATGCCCGTCAACCTGCACCGCGCCGCTCATGATGGCGGCGCGGGCCTGCTCGCGGGACACAAACAAGCCTCGCGCCACCAGCAACTGGTCGAGGCGGACCCGCGTACCGAGATGGTTCAAGCGTGCTTCTGGACGGGCTCCAGCCATCCGGCCACGCTGTCGGCGATGCCTTCGGCGGTCAGCCCGTACAAGGCCAGGAAGTGCGGCAGGGGACCGTGGTCGATGAATTCATCCGGCAGAGCCAGGACCCGCACCGGCACCCCGACCCCGGTTTGCGAGGCCCACTCCAGCACCGCGGCCCCGAACCCGCCCATGCGCACGTGCTCTTCCAGGGTGACGATGAGGCCGGTGGCTCCGGCCACCCGCGCCAACAGCTCCACGTCGAGCGGCTTGACGAAGCGCGCGTTGACCACACCGGCCTCAACACCCCGCGCCTTCAACTGATCGGCCGCTTCGAGCGCCGTGTACACGATGGGGCCGATCCCGACCAACGTCACGTCGCGCCCGCGCCGGATCCACTCGCCGCGACCCCAGGGCAGGCCGGTTAACGGGCCGTCCAAGCTGACGCCCCGCCCGGCGCCGCGGGGATAACGCACCGCCACCGGCCCCGACTGCTGCAGGGCCTGATACATCAGCTGGCGCGTCTCGCCCTCGTCTTTGCCCATTGCGATGGACATGTTGGGAATGGCCCGCAGGTAGGCAATATCGTAGACACCCTGGTGCGTGGCACCGTCAGCCCCCACCAGGCCGGCCCGATCCACCCCGAACACCACCGGCAGATTCTGGTGGCACACGTCATGGACCACCTGGTCATACGCCCGCTGCAGAAACGTGCTGTATACGAGAAACACCGGCCGCATGCCCTCCTGGGCCAAGCCGGCGGCAAATGTGGTTGCATGCTGCTCCGCGATGCCGACATCGAACCCGCGTCGGGGAAACTCGGCCTGAAAGCGGTCCACGCCGGTGGAGTCCGGCATCGCGGCCGTAATCGCGACGATGCGGGCATCCTCTCGCGCCATCGCCCGCAGCGTATCGGCCACCACCGCGCTGTAAGTGGGATGGCCGGCACCGGCCGCCATCTGTCCGGTTTTCGGGTCGAACGGCCCCGGCCCATGAAAGCGCAGAGGCGCCTGTTCGGCCGGGTTGAAGCCCTTGCCCTTCTGCGTGATGACGTGCACCAACACCGGTCCGTCAATCACCTTGGCCCGCTCCAGAATGGGGAGGAGCGCGCCCAGGTCATGGCCGTCGATCGGTCCGAAGTAGTCAAAGCCCAACTCTTCGAAAACATTGCCGGGGACAACCAGGTGCCGCAGTGCGTCTTTGATCCGCTCCCCCGCGCGGCGCAGGCGCCCACCCACGACCGGCACGGCATCCACCAGTGCCTCCAGATCCTGCTTGGCGCGTTGATATCCGGGACGGGAGCGCAAGTCGGTCAAATATCGGCTGAACGCCCCCACGTTGGGGGCGATCGACATGGAGTTGTCGTTCAGCACGACGATGAGGCGCGTCTTCAAGTGCCCAATCTGGTTGAGCGCCTCCCACGCGATCCCCGCCGTCAAAGCGCCGTCGCCAATCAACGCCACCACGTGGTGCTGCTTGCCCTCCAAGTCCCGAGCCACGGCCATGCCCAGAGCAGCCGACAACGAGGTCGAAGAATGCCCCGCTTCCCACACATCGTAGGCGCTCTCGCGACGCTTCAAAAAGCCGCTCGGTCCCCCCAGCTGACGCAGACGGGGAAATGCCTCCTGACGACCCGTCAAGAGTTTGTGCGCATAGGCTTGATGCCCGATATCCACCACCAGGCGGTCGTGCGGCGTGTCAAACACCCGATGGAGAGCAACGAACAGTTCCACCGCTCCGAGACTCGCCCCGACATGGCCGCCCGTCTTGGATGTCGCCCCAATGATGGCCGCCCTGAGCTCGCGCGCCAACGCCTGCAGTTCTGGCACGTCCCAGTCCCGGAAATCCTGCGGTTCGCGAACGCGACTCAGTCGTTCGCCCAATTCACAGCCCCCTCGCTCTGCCGGCCGGCGCCGTTCAGCGGTCCCGTTCCACCACATAATAGGCCAAGGCCATCAGAGCATCGGCATCCTGACCCGCCAGGGCCGTCTGCGCCTCGGCCAGGCAGTCACGGGCTCGCCGGCGGGCATCCTCCAAGCCGTACAACGTGGCGTACGTGACTTTGCCCTGCGCGGCATCACGGCCAGCCGCCTTACCCATCACCGTCTGGTCGCCCACCACGTCTAAAATATCATCCGTGATCTGAAAAGCCAACCCGACCGCCCGTCCGTACCGCTGCAGGATGGCGCGCTCCCTCTCGCGCCCGGCCAGCACGGCGGGGAGCACCACGGCGGCCGTGATCATCGCGCCCGTCTTGGCCCGATGCAGCCGCGCCAGGGCGTCCGCGTCCCCCCGCGCCTGCTGGAGATCCATCACCTGGCCCCCCGCCATGCCCGACCCGCCGGCGGCGGCCGTCAACACCTCCACGGCCGCCACCACGCGGTCGGCCGTGAAATCGCGCCGCGCGGCCGTCAAAACGCCGAATGCCTCGGTCAGCAGGGCGTCGCCGGCCAGTATCGCCACGGCCTCGCCGAACACCTTGTGGGTGGTGGCTCGACCCCGCCGCCAATCGTCATCGTCCATGGCCGGCAGGTCGTCGTGGACCAGCGAATACGTATGCACCATTTCCAGCGCCAACGCCACCGGACGCAGTGGAGTCCAGTCCAGTCCCAGCCATTGCCCGGCCGCCCAGGTCAGCGCCGGACGAAAACGCTTACCCGGCCCCCTCAGGGCGTATTCCGCCGCCGCGGCCAAGGGCTCCGGCCACCCGGGCCGCGTCAGCAGCCAGTCGTCCAGCGCACGGTCTAGCTCAACCTGACTGCGCCCCAGCCACTCTTCCCCTGTCATGACGGGGCTTCCTCCTCATCCTCGAGCCACTCCAGCCGGCCCTCTTCCGTGGCCGCTTGACCCAGAGCTTGTTCGGCCCGATTCAAGAGTGCCTCGGCCATGCGGGTCAGTCGGGTGCCCTCCTCAAAGAGCGCCACCGACTCTTCGAGCGTGGTTTGTCCCTCGTCCAACCGGCGTACGATTTCTTCCAAACGCGCCATAATCGCCTCGAACGTGAGGGCCGCCTCGCTCATGACCACACCGCCTCTATTGTCGTCGTGTCAGGACGGGATCTCCAGACGGCGAACCGCCTGCCGGTGGTCACCCCGACCCGGGATTGCCCCGGCCCGCTTCTCCGTCCGCCGAGGTCGCCGCCGCCAGCGGCTCTTGGGCCTCCACACGCCATCGTGCGTTTTGCCAGCGCACATTCAGCAGATCACGGGGCCGCAGCGCGTCCACCGCCAGCCGCTGCCCGTCGGCGCGCGTCACCACGGCATACCCGCGCGCCAATACCGCCAGCGGATCGAGGGCACCGAGACGTCCGCGCAGTTCGGCCAATACGGCTTGACGCGCCCGCACCCAACGCTGTCCGCTGGCCGCCAGGACCTCCTGCTGACGGGCCACCGCCAATCGTCGTCCCGCCAGCCACAACTCCGGCCGAGCTAGAGGGCCGTGGGCGGTCAGACCATCCAGGCGCCGCCGTTCGCGGACAATGCGGGTTTCCAGTTGGGCGCCGAGGCGGACGCGCAGGGCGCTGGTCTGCAACAGCAGCTGCCGGCGGTCCGGGACCACCAACTCCGCTGCCGCCGACGGTGTGGCCGCCCGTACATCCGCCGCCAGGTCCGCCAGCGTGATGTCCACCTCGTGCCCCACGGCCGACACCACCGGCCGTGGGCACTGCCCAATGGCTTTGACCACCGGCTCCGTGTTGAAGGCGCCCAAGTCTTCCTGGGACCCGCCACCCCGAGCCACTATCACGACATCCACGGCGGGATGCCGCGCGACGCGCAGCAACGCTCGGACGATGGAGGCGGGCGCCCGTTCTCCCTGGACCGTGACCGGTGCGACGATCAACCGGATGCCGGGAAAGCGCCGCTCGGCCACGGTGCGGACGTCCTGCAACGCCGCGCCGGTGCGGCTGGTGACGACGCCCACGGCCCGCGGCAGCAGCGGCAGCGGCCTTTTCGGGCGGGAGAACCATCCTTCCGCCTGCAGGCGCCGCTTCAAGGCCTCCAACTCCAAGAACCGCTGACCGGCTCCGACCGGTTCCATATGGGACACATACAGTTGGGTCTGACCGTCACGCTCGAAGACGCTCACCCGACCAAAAGCCAGGACCGCCTGACCGTCCTCGGGGCGAAAGCCTGCCCGCGCGGCGTCGCGCCGAAACATGACGGCCCGGACCTGCGCCGTATCCTTCAGACTGAAGTACCAGTGACCGGAGCTGTGGGCCTTGAAATTCGACACCTCACCCAGAACCCAGACCCGCTGCAGGAGCGGGTCCGCGTCCACCAGCCGCTTGAGGTGGCCGACCAGCTGACTCACGGTCAGGAACTGCTCAGAGGCCACTCGCGTACGCCTCCCAGGCATTCTGGAGCAGCATCGCCACGGTCAGCGGCCCCACACCGCCGGGAACAGGCGTGATGGCCGCCGCTCGACGGCTCGCCTCGTCGAAGCGAACGTCACCGCGGAGCCCGTCCGGCGTGCGCGACACGCCCACGTCCACCACGACGGCTCCAGGTTGAATCCAGTCTCCCGGAATCAACTGGGGCTGCCCCGCCGCCACCACCAAGAGATCCGCGGACGCGCAGGCTCCGCGGAGATCGACGGTTCGCGAATGAGCCAAGGTCACCGTGGCCTGTGCCGCCGTCAGCAAAATGGCCATGGGCCACCCCACCAAGCGACTGCGTCCCACCACCGTAGCCCGGGCGCCGGCCGGATCGATGCCGTAATAGCTCAAGAGCCGCATCACACCGCGGGGCGTGCAGGGCTTCGGCCCCGCCTGTCCCACCAAGAGACGGCCCAAGTTGGCGGGATGTAGGCCGTCGGCGTCCTTGGCAGGGCGGATGGCCTCCAGCACAACCTCCGCCTCCACCCCCGACGGGAGCGGCATCTGCACGATGAAGGCGTCGATGACGGGGTCCTCGTTGAGGCGTTGCACGGCGTCGACAACGGCGTCCGTCGAGCTGGCGGCGGGCAGACGCACCACCTCCGACCGGAATCCCACCCGCCGGCATGCCTTCATCTTGCTCGACACATAAACCTCCGAAGCCGGGTTGTCCCCGACCAGCAGCACGGCCAGCCCCGGCGGGCGCCGTCCCTCGCCCGTCGCCCGCGCGATTGCCGCCGTCAAGGAAGCCTCCACCTCGGCGGCCGCCGGTTTCCCTCGCAAGACCCGCCCCTCTGTCAGTCTCGCCCTCTCCTTTCGCTCACGGCCCCCCGTGCCCACTCGGCTCGACCGCGCCGCCAGCCGCCAGCCAGTCCGCCCCCAGGCCCGCCACGCCCACCGCATTGTCGCGGGAACGTGCCGGGCTTGCCCAGTAAAGGGGCCATTCCGGTCCCAGCCGTTCCTGCAGGACACGGCGCACCCGCCCGTTGGCGGCGACACCCCCCACCACCAGGAGAGGAGCCGGCGTGTCGCAGCCAGCCTCGACCAATTTGACCAGTCCGCGCGCGACACACTCTTCCACGCCCCGAGCGACGGCCGCCGGGTCGGCCCCCAGCGCGATGGCGCGCTGGGCCGCCGCCTCCGGACCCGAGAAGCTGATCCAGGCTTGGCCCTCCCGGAACCGCACGGCCCCCACGGGCAGGATGACCCGATCGCGCGCGCCGAGACTCAGTTGTTCCAACGCCGGGCCAGCCGGGAAGGGGAGCCCCAGTGCGACCCCGACCCGATCCACCAACTGCCCGGCGTACAAGTCGGCGGTTCCACCCCGCTGCTGCACCGCAAACCCTCCCGGACGCGGCCGGACCCGGAGGAGCTCGGTGGTGCCGCCGGAGACGTGCAGGGCCCAGAACCAGGCCGCCTCGGGGCCGCCGGCCTCCATGACACCCGCGGCCAAGTGCCCTTCCTGGTGGCTCGTGAGCCACAGGGGAACCTTCTGCGCTTTGGCCAGGATCCGACCGACCGTCTCCCCGGCCCGGAAGGAGGGCAGGTAGGATGCCGGCTGGGGCCGAGGCGCGACCGCCACCGCCACGGCGGCCAGGGCCTCTCCGGCCCACGCCTCCTCGATCAACTCGGGCAGATTTTGCAGATGCCGAAAAACCGCCTCGCTGGGACGGAGCCCACGCTGGCCGCTTTCCACCGCCAACACCCGCCGGGCCTCGCCGATGACCCGCCCTCCGCATACCAGCGCCACCGACGTGGTGTAGGCGCTGGTGTCAATCCCCAGCACCGAGGCCTCAAGGCGCCGCATTGACCCGCGCTTCCTGCGCCGCTCGGCTCAAGACCCCGTTGATGAAACGCCGCGCTTCGGGCGTGCTGAACACATTGGCCAGTTCCACCGCTTCGGTGAGAATGGCGGCCGTCGGCACATCCGGGCGATGCTGCAACTCATACAGCCCGAGGCGCAGGATCGCACGGTCCACGGTGGCCATGCGCTCCACCCGCCAGTCCACGGCGAGTCTGCCGAGCCATGCATCCAGCTCCTTTTGCGCTTGGCTGACGCCCAGCAGCAATCCTTCGGCAAACGCCCGGTCCTCGGCGCGCATGCCCACCGCACCCCGGTCCACGAGCTCCTGCGGGTTCGTCTTCGCCACGTCCGCTTCATACAGCCATCGCACCGCCTGCTGCCGCGCTTGGCGCCGTCCCACGTCAGTTCTCCCCTCCGACCGCCCTACCCGCCGCGCTTGGCCGGATCGGCCTCCCGCTCCGGGGGAAACGCCACACCCTGCACATGGATGTTGACCTCGCGCACCGCGAGGCCGGTCATGGTTTCAACCGCCTGGCGCACCCGCTGCTGCACTTCGTAAGCGACGTCCGGGATGCGGCACCCGAACTCCACCGCCAAAAACAAATCCACCACGGCCACACCCGCATCGACGTCCACTTTCACGCCTTTGGCCAGATTCTTGCGCCCCAGCAGTTCCGCGATGCCGCCCACAATGCCGCCGGCCATGCCCGCCACGCCGGCCACCTCGGTGGCCGCCAGTCCGGCGATGGTCTGCACCACGTCGTTGGCGATGTGGACCGCTCCGGCCTCCTGTTCGCCCGCCATGGCGTCCTCCTTGTCGACCCGGCTCAGGCTCCGGGCATACGCTCCGCCAGGAAGTTGGTATGTATGCGTCCGGCGCGAAAGTCCTCGTCCTCCATCAGCTGGCGGTGAAGCTCCAGCGTCGTTTTGACCCCTTCGATCTGGAACTCCCACAAGGCGCGGCGCATGCGATCCACCGCTTCTGTGCGGTCCCGTCCCCACGTCACCACCTTGGCCAGCAGCGAGTCGTAAAACGGCTGGATCTCCGTCCCGGCCTCCGCGCCGCTGTCGACACGCACGAAAGGCCCGTCCGGCACCTGATAGCGGGTGATGAGTCCGGGTGACGGGCGAAATTGCTAGGCCGGGCCCTCGGCATTGATGCGGCACTCGATGGACCACCCCCGCAACGGCACGTCCTGTTCGCGGAAGGACAACGGCTCCCCGGCCGCAATTCGAATCTGTTCCTTGACAATGTCAATGCCCGTCACCATCTCCGTCACCGCATGCTCCACCTGCACGCGGGTGTTCATCTCCATGAAGTAGAACTGGCCTTCATCGTCCAGAAGAAACTCCATCGTCCCCGCCGAGGTGTAGTCGACGGCGCGCGCCGCTTCGCGAGCCGCGCCGCTCATCGCCGCCCGGAGCTCCGGCGTCACCGCCACCGACGGCGCTTCTTCCAAAACTTTTTGCCGACGCCGCTGCAGACTGGATTCGCGTTCCCCCAACGTCACCACGTTGCCGTGCTGGTCGGCCAACACCTGAATTTCAATGTGACGGGGGTTCCGCAGATAACGCTCCAGATACAGGTCGCCGTTGCCGAAGGCGGACTTTGCCTCCCGCCCCGCCCGCTCCCAGGCGTCGGCCAGCTGGTCGGGCGCCTCGACGATGCGGATGCCGCGGCCGCCGCCGCCCCCCGCCGCTTTGACCAGCAACGGAAAACCGATCCCCTGAGCCACCTCCGCGGCCTCTTCGAACGAACGCACCGCCGCCGGCGAACCCGGCACCACCGGCACGCCCGCCGCCTGCATGCGCGCCCGTGCCTGGTCTTTGATGCCCATGAGGCGGATGGCCTCGGCGGGCGGACCGATGAAGGTCAGGCCCCAAATCCCGCAGACTTCCGCAAATCGATAGTTCTCGGACAAAAAGCCGTAGCCCGGATGGATAGCTTCCGCGCCCGTCTGGACGGCCGCATTGATGACATTGGGAATGTGCAGGTAACTCTGCGCCGACGGCGCCGGCCCGATCGGGAACGCCTCGTCCGCGTAGCGGACATGCAGCGCCTCCCGATCGGCCTCCGAATATACCGCCACCGTCTTGACGCCCAGCTCCCGCGCCGCCCGCATCACGCGCACGGCAATCTCTCCCCGGTTCGCCACCAGGATCTTTTTGAACAGTTCCGCCACCTCCGCGTCTGACACCCCCTATGACACCACAAGCGTCCCGAGGGTGTCCAGAGCCGCGGTCGCCTACGACGCGGCCGTCTTCGGCACGATGACGATATCCTGGGGCGGAACGCCCGTCACCTGTGTCACGGTATCGGCTATCTGCGCCACCTGGGACGTGCTCAAAGCGACCTGCCCCACCACGACCTCGACTTGGCTGGGATTGACCAGCGCTACCGTCAAGGGAAACCCGTGGGCTCCGAGGAGACCCTCGATCTGCATCGCCTGTTTCAGTTCCTGCGTGTCCTGCACCAGGGTGGCCTCCGCCTGATTGCGCGCCGCCGCGGAGACCTGGCTCGAATTGACCAGTCCCTGCAGCGTGGCCATCTCCTTGGTCATCAGCTGGTCGCGCTGCTGCTTGAGATTCGCGATGTAATTGGCCGTCGCCTGCGCCGTCGCCGTTCCGGTCGACGTCGCCGGCACGCCGGCCGCCGGACCGGCCGGCTTGTGGTAGGCCACGTAGCCGACCAGCACGGCCAACACTCCCAGGAACGCCACAAAACGGACCAAAGCCGATCGTTTCACCGTTCAGCTCCCTCCTCCATTGGGCAGCACCAACACCTGATACGGTTCTATCTGCAGCAACGTTTCGACCGCAGCCGTGATCTCCTGGCGCACGGCCGGGTTGCCGGCACCCGAGGCGACCACCACCACACCCAGAATGGATGGCTTCGACTCCGCCAACGGGGCCCCCCCGGCGCCGTGGGCGTATTCCGTCACGATGGATCGCGCCAGCGTCACCATCGCCGTAACGCGACCGGCTCCCGGAATCGCGGCGACCAGCGTGTCCACCTGACCGGCCAGAACCCCTTCCTGTTGGTCCAGGACATCGCCCGTGCTCGCGACCGGAGGACGCGCGGGCGGGGCGTAGGTCGACGCGGGAGCATGCGCCAGCGAGCCGATCGCCACCAGCGCCACGCCGATCGATCCGACGATCAGGAGCCGCAGGACCAGGGAGCGATCCTGCTGCCACAGCCTGGTGAGCCAGTCCCGCCAACTGTTCTCCATCGTCGCCCCTCCTTAGCTCGCCCGCGCCGCGCCTTGGCCTAACCTTGCGGCTCCCGGGGCGGCCGTCTGGTTCGGGTCCGGATGACCGTCACCCGCACGTGCCCGCCCGGGATGGACATCACCTCCTCGACGGTGTCTCGAGCCGCCGCCGCCAATCCCGGCGGCGCGGCACCGGAGACCTCCAGCACCACGGCCACCCCACCCCCTTGTTGGGCCACCGACACCCCCTCCACCGTCGGGAGGCTTTCCAGGACGAGCGTTACATCAGCCGCCTCCTCCCGGACCAGGGCCGCCTGCACGGAGGACCCGGCGGACCCCGGATACCTCAGCGACATCTGCCGGACACCGCTCATGAGGCTCCACACCGGTCCCACCATCGCTCCCAGCAGAATCAATCCAATCACCAGACCGGCTTGGCGCCGGATGGATCCCGACGGCAGAATCCAGTCCGCCACGTTGCCCACCAGGGCCAATGCCAACAACGTCCTCACCCAGGTGGCGAGGTGGACAATCACGGAGCCACACCGCTGGCGGCCGACACCACGATGGTCATCACCACAAAGAACATCAGGGCCACGGCTGCGCCCACGCTGACCAAGAGACCAAGACCGTTGGCCATCACGCCCAGGGTCTTGGAGACGCCGTCGACCTGGAGGGGCTCGGCGCCGGCCGCCCCGAGGCGAAACATCAGCAGCATGACCAGGACTTTCACAATCGGGAAAGCGACGGTCACAATGAGCGCCATCCCCACCGTCATGCCCAGCGCCGACAGCAACAGGCCGGAGGACCGCAGAACCACGTCCATCGCGTCCGAGAACATTTTGCCGACCACCGGCAGCAGCGCATTGGCCAAAAACTTTCCTGTCCGCAGAGCTAGGCCGTCCGCCATGCGGCCCGCCACATTCTCCATGGCCGTCACGGCGAGAAACACCGTCAGGAGACCGCCCAGACTGAACACCGCCACCTGTTTCAACAGGCTGGCCAGCTGCGACAGGCGGAAGTGCGGCAGCCAGGCCGAGACCACTTCCACCACCACGCCCAGCAGCACCAAGGGGAGCACAAAGCCCTTTGTGGCCAGTGCGATCAGGTTGACCGCCATCATCAACAGCGGATGAAACAATCCCGCCGACGTGACCGCTCCGCTGCCGGTCATCAGCACCACCACCGCGGGAATACTGGCCTCCATCAACGACACCAGCTGGTCAATCATGCCGCTGACCGTGCTGACGGCCACGCCAAAGGATGTCACGGCCACACCGATCAAGGCGGCCAGCACGACGAGATCTGCCAGCCGGGCCGCGTCCTGTCCGGGAAACGCTTCACTGAGCCGTCCCAGCACCGCGCCCGCCACCGTCAACAAGAGCAGGAGGCCCAGAATTCGTCCCTCCCGCACCAGATCGCCCCCCACGGCCCCGGCGACTGCGTTCAGCAGAACCGCCGGCGAGACGGGATTCTGCCGGTGCGCAAGCGCCGTGACGATGCGACGCAGAGACAGGGTCGGCGCGGTCGGATACTGTTTGCCCAGATTGGCCAAGTAGTGCTCCAGGCTGGCCGAGTTCAAGGCGTTCAACTGCTGCTCCGTCACCTGTCCGAGACCGGCCGCCTGCACGGATCCCGGCCATCCCAGACCGATCCCCGAGCCCACGACCAACAGCGCGAGGACCATCCACAGCACGCGCACAGTGTGACCTCCTCGCCTCACCCCGGCAGCAGGCGCAGCAGCAGCTGCAAAATCGCCGTCAGCACCGGAACCGCCAGCACCAGAATCAGAAGTTTTCCCGCCATCTCGACCTTGCCGGCCAGGGCCTGCTCTCCCATGTCCTGAATCAGAGCCGCGCCGATGGTGGTCAGGTACGCGATGCCGAGCACCTTGAGCAGGATGCCGAGATACAGCCCGCGTATCTGTCCCACCGCGGTCAACCGATTCAAGGCGCCCACCACCTCGGCCAACGACGGCAAGAGCGCCAGCAGGATGAGGGCCACGGCCCCGAGGCGGACGACCAGCGCCAGTCCCCGGGACTGAAACTGGCTCAGCATGACCAGCATGGTGGCTGCCACCAGCCCCACCCCCACCAGGCGCATCGCCGTCAACATGACGGTTTTACAGGTGAAACAGGGTTAGCACGGACCGAAACAGCTCGCCCAACACCTGCACCACCATCAACAGCATCACGGCCGCGCCGCCCACCGCGACCAGATTGCCCAGGTCTTTCCGGTTGACGCGGTCCAGAATCTCGTAGGCAATGGCCACGACGAAGGCGATGCCGGCCAAGCGCAGGATCAGGTCGATTTGCGGCATGGGTGCCTCCTCTCCGCGCTCACTCCCGGTCCCGTCTGGGCGGCCCTACACCATCAACACGGCCAAAGCCGCCCCCGCCAAGGTCATCACCGTCGCCAGCGCCCGCCCCTCGCGGCGGGCCGCGGCCTCGGCCTGCATTTCCTGGCGGCGGAGCCGTTCGCGCAGCTCACCGAGATGTCTCCGCTGCTCCTCGCGCGAGTAGCGGCCCAGCACCGGACCCAACGCGGCCAAAACCGCTCGGTCCTCGCCGCTCAAGAACCCTACCCCGTGCAGCGCCTCGCTCCACAATTCCGCTGTGGAGATCGGGTCTTCGGCGTGAGCGCAGAACCTGGCCAAACAGCGGGCCACGCCTGCCGGGGCCTGCGTCTGCGCCCGCGTCAGGGCGACCAGCAGCGCCCGGCCGTCCCACCCAATCTCCGACTCCAGCCGCGCCAGAACGTCCTGCCACCCTTTGAGTTCCACCGGACGTTCCCGAAGCGGCCGGGTCAGCACCCGTCCCGCCTGCCACAGACACCCGCCCACCAACAGAGCTCCCAGCGGACGCGCCGCGACCAGGATCGTCATAGCTGCCGGAGGCGTCGCAATTCGCCGGGCTTGGGCGATCGATCCAGCTCGGCCACCCAGTCAAACACCCGGTCCGCCAACATCCGGGCCAGCAGGGGGTGGCGCACCGCTTCCTCCAGGCCGGTGGCGTGCGCCGTGGCCAAGACCGAAACCCCGGAGCGGCGTGCCTGTCGTATCGCCCGCGCATCGTCCGCCCCCCCGATCTCATCGGTGGCCACCACGTCCAATCCGAGGGCGCGAACGGCCGCTTCGAGGCCCGGGGACTTGGGCCAGCCATCCATCAAGTCGGTGTGCGGACCCAGGTCAAAGCCGTCCGGGGGACCGCCGTTGCCAATCTCCCGCCGCTCGTCAATCACGCCGACGCGAAACCCGCGCTGGGACAAGAGACACACCAGATCCCGCAGCATCGTCGTTTTGCCGCCGCGCGGCGCGCTCAACAGCAGCACGGACGGGGCGGGATGCGTGCCATGCTCGCGGTCCAACCGCTCCAAGAGCGGTCGGGCAGCGCCCGGAACGGCGCGAGCCAGGCGCAGATTGACACCCACCCAATCGCGACTCGTGGTCACCTGACCCTCAGTGATGACAGCTCGACCGGCCACGCCCGCCCGGTGCCCTCCGGGCAGGCTCAGATAGCCGGCGCGAAGTTCGTGCTCCCGTCCGTGTAGGGACCGCTCCGCGAGACGTTCCACCAGGAGTTCCACCTCGTCCCGGGTGAGAACCAGGGCGTCGCCCGGATGGGAGACTGCGCCGCCCGGACCAAGCCAGGCCTGCCAATCATGGCCGTACAGCGCCACCGGACGCGCCGCCCGAACCCGCAGTTCCTCGAGCGTCTCCAAATGCTCCCCGGCCAGAGCCGCGAGACCCTGGCGGAGTCGGTCGGGCAGATGCGCCCAGAGTCGCCCCTCTATCTCATGCGTCATCTCTCGCCCCTCCCCATGCAAGCCGGCTTGGCCGGGCAGTGAAGCATATGGGACGGGCTTGGCGCTTAGACCTGGTCTGGCCACCCGGGGCGGCCGTGTCTGCTCTGGCGGTCGGAGCGCGGTGCGGAACGTGCGGACAACGCGGAAGCCCTCCGTGAGAAGGTACGGGCGATCGGCTCTCCGGCACGCCAAAAGCGCCCCGAGGACCCGGACGCCGTATGGGTTGTCCGCGAGAGTACGCCGGTGATCTTCCGAAGGGGTGGTTCGGACAACCGTCCCCGCCGGGATCCGCACAGTCCGACGACGGGGCGCGAGGCACCTGCAGCGAGAATGCGGCCGCTTTAGCGCGTGGGCGAGCCGACACGAGACGGACGGCTCCGGTCCCGCCGCCGCTGTGCGCCGGCCGAGGCGACTGGCCGGGAGGCCTCGCCCGAAACCGCGGACCGGGAAGACTCACGGTCGCGTTCCGTGCGCCGTCGGCAGATCCCGGTGCGTCTTCCCGGCGGACCCGCGGTAAGGCCCCGGTGGGGACGGATCAGCTCCGCCCCGGAACCGGGAGGTGACGGGACGGTGTGGCGCCGGTCGCCCTCGACCATGCTCGGACCGCGGCGCGGCTTCGCGAGCGGACAGACCGGCTGGGGTCGGTTGCGTCGAACAGGCCGGAACGGCATCGACGGACGGCGGGTGTGCCCGCCGTCTGCCTCACGGGCGCCGGTCCTCGCCGTCAGGAGGATCCGGCCGAGTGGATCCCCACCGGGTCATCCTCGTCTTCCGTCACCAGACGATCCGCACTGGCGTCAAACACCACGTAGCCGCAGTGAGGGCAGGTCAATTCGACGGCGTCTTGATGAAAGAGATGCTCGGCGTAATAAGACGGCTGGTCGCAGCGCGGACAGTCCAATTCAATATACGTATCGTCGCTCTCGGCGGGCACCGTGGCCGGATGCTCGTCGTCCTCCTCGTCCTCCCAGGGGGCGTCGTCGTCGTCGTCCACCACCACCTCTTCGAGGCAGAGCAGGTCGTTGTCGATCTCTTCAACATAGTCTTCAATCTCCCGCTGGTTCTGCAGCACCTCGTCCAGATCAAGGGCCACTTCCCGCAGCACGTGGATCACCTCGGACAGCACCTTGCCTTCGCGCCCCGATTCGGCGAGGTCGTAGCGCTCGCTCAACCCGCTCAGGTGCGCCACCTTGCGACGCAAATCCGACACAGACCGCACCTCCCTCCATCTCGGTCCTAAGGTGCGCGCCGCGCGTCGGTTCCATACTGACCTCAGGCGCGGCCGAGATATTGACCGGTCCGCGTGTCCACCACAATGCGGTCGCCCGGATTGACAAAGAGGGGCACACGCACAATGGCCCCGGTTTCCACGGTCGCCGGCTTGCTGCCGCCGGCGGCCGTGTCGCCTTTCAACCCCGGATCGGTGACGGTGACCGTGAGCTCCACGGAATTGGGCAGATCCACGCCGATGGCGACGTCGTTATACAGCATCACGTAGCAGACCATGTTCTCTTTCAAATACTTGGTTCCGTCGCCGATTTGCTCCGCCGACAGCCCCATTTGGTCGTAGGACTCCGTGTCCATGAACGTATATTCACCGCCGGACTGATACAGATACTGCATCTCACGCCGCTCCACCCGGGCCATCGGCACCCGCTCCCCGGCGTTGAACGTGCGCTCTATCGTGCCCCCGCTGAGGAGATTCTTCAGTTTGGTGCGCACAAACGCCGAGCCCTTGCCCGGCTTCACATGCTGAAAATCAATGACCTGCCACACCTGTCCGTCGTATTCAATCGTGACGCCGTTGCGGAAATCGTTGCTGGAAATCAAGGCGTGCTCCTCCCCTTCTCCTCGTCCGACTCCGGCGTCGAACCGCCGCGCGCGCGTTCCTCCAGCGCCGAGATGGCCAACCGATAGCCCAAGCCGCCCAACCCGACAATCTGCCCCCAGGTGACGGGCGCCAACACCGACTGCCGGCGAAACGGTTCGCGCGCCTGCACGTTGCTCAGGTGCACCTCGATGGTCGGGCAGGGCAACGCCGCCACCGCGTCGCGCAAGGCGAGACCGTAGTGCGCGAGCGCGCCGGGATTGATGATGAGACCGTCCCACGTCGGGCCCCGTTCCTCCAGGAAATCAATGAGGCTGCCCTCGTGATTGGACTGGTAAACATCCAACGACACGCCCAAGGACTCCGCCCAGGCGGTGCAGTCGGCCATCAGCGCCGCCAGACTCTGACGGCCGTAGATGGCCGGCTCCCGCCGACCCAAGCTGCCCAGGTTGGGCCCGTTGACGACGCCGATCTTCACCCGTCCACCCCCGGCAGGGGGAACCGACGGGCCAGTTGCCGCGTCCGCTCCGCCAGCACTCCCAGCCGCTCCGCGTCGTCGGTTTTGAGGGCGCGGACGATGAGGTCCGCCAATTCCTGCATTTCCGGAAGGCCCAGTCCCCGCGTGGTCACTTGCGGTGTCCCGATGCGAATGCCCGAGGTGACCGTGGGTTTCTCGGGATCGTAGGGGATGGTGTTCTTGTTCACCGTGACATGGACGGCGGCCAGCCGGTCCTGGGCCTGACGACCGGTCACGCCCAGCGGCCGCACATCCACCAGCAGCAGATGGTTGTCCGTACCGCCGCTCACCAGCCTGAGGCCCCCGTCCGCCAACGCCGCCGCCAGCGCGCGCGCGTTGGCCACCACTTGGCCTTGATACGCTTGAAAGGCCGGGGTGGCCGCTTCTCGGAAAGCCACCGCCTTGGCCGCAATCATGTTCATCAGGGGACCCCCCTGAAGTCCGGGAAACACCGCCCGATTGATCGCCTTGGCCAACTCCCCGTCGTTGGTGAGGATGAACCCGCCCCGCGGCCCCCGGAGCGTCTTGTGGGTGGTGGAGGTGACCACGTGAGCATGGCCGACCGGATTCTGGTGAACACCCGCCGCCACCAATCCGGCGATGTGGGCCATATCCACCATCAAAATCGCTCCGACCTGGTCGGCCACGCGCCGGAACGCCGCGAAATCAATCGCTCGGGGGTAAGCGGTCGCGCCGGCCACGATGAGGCGGGGGCGATGCTGTTCGGCCAACTCGGCCAGGGCGTCGAAGTCGATGCGCTCGTCATCCCGGTCCACCCCATAGGACACCACGTGGAAGTATTTCCCGGAGAAGTTGACCGGCGATCCGTGGGTCAGGTGGCCGCCGTGCGACAAGCTCATCCCCATAATGGTGTCGCCGGGGGTCAGGGTGGCCATGTAAACGGCCGTGTTGGCCGGTGCCCCGGCATGCGGCTGCACATTGGAATACCCCGCGCCAAACAGGCTCTGGACCCTCTCCTGAGCGAGGCGCTCGGCCACATCCACCCACTCGCAACCCCCGTAATAACGGTGGCCGGGATAGCCCTCCGCATACTTGTCGGTCATGATGGAGCCCATGGCCTCACGCACGGCCGGAGAGGTCCAGTTTTCGGAGGCAATCAGCTCCAGATGCTCTTGCTGCCGAGCCAGCTCGCCCTGGATGGCGGCGTAAATCTCGGGGTCAGTTGTGGCCAGCACTAGCGTCTCCTCCCTCGCCGCGCTATCGCTGCGGCATCTCACGCCGGAGAATCCCATGTGAGTCGGGGATGCCGGGCCGCCTCGGCTTCGTCGACGCGTCGAATCGGCGTGTCATGCGGAGCCTCTTTGAGCGTGCCGAGCGTCGTGTCGATCTCTCCATCAATCTGCCGAAGCGCCTCGGCGAAGCGATCCAAAGTCTCCTGCGACTCGGTTTCCGTCGGCTCCACCATCATCGCCTCGCGAACCACGAGCGGGAAGTACACGGTGGGCGGATAGAATCCGAAATCGATGAGCCGTTTGGCAACGTCCAGCGCGCTGGCGCCCCGTTCCTTCTGCCCTGTGAGCTGCAGCACGAATTCGTGCATTACGGTGCGGTCAACAGCCGTAGGGAAGCGGTCCCGAATCTTCATCCGGAGGTAGTTGGCGTTCAGGACCGCCGTATCCGCGACGGCCCGCAATCCCTCACCGCCGTGGCTTTCGATGTAGGCCAGCGCGCGCACCAGGATGCCCACGTTGCCATAGTAGGAGCGGACCTTGCCAATCGAGGGCGGCCCCATCCGCCGCCACGTCAGGTGTCCGTCGGACTCTCGAATCAAGCGGGGATCGGGCAGATAGGGAGCCAAGTGCGCCTTCACGCCCACGGGTCCCGCGCCCGGGCCGCCGCCGCCGTGGGGGGTGGAAAATGTCTTGTGAAGATTCAGATGCACCACGTCAAAGCCCATGTCTCCCGGGCGAACCCGCCCCAGGATGGCATTGGCGTTGGCCCCGTCGTAGTAGAGCAAGCCCCCGGCGCGATGCACCACCTCGGCAATTTCGAGGATGTCTTCCTCAAACAGCCCGAGCGTGTTGGGGTTGGTCAACATGATGCCGGCGGTGCCGCCGTCCACACGGCGGCGCAAGGCCTCCACATCCACACTGCCGCGCCGGTTGCTCGGCACCACGCCCACCTGAAAACCGGCCATCGCGGCCGTGGCGGGGTTGGTGCCGTGCGCCGAGTCGGGCACCAGGATGGTGGGGCGCAGATCGCCCCGTTCTTCAAGGTACCGGCGGATGACCAGCACCCCGGTCAACTCGCCGTGCGCGCCCGCCGCCGGCTGCAGTGTCACCGCATCCATGCCGGCGATTTCCGCCAGCGCCTGCTCCAACGTCCACAGCAGTTCAAGCAGCCCCGACACCGTGGACGGCGGCTGGAGGGGATGCACATCGGCAAAGCCCGGCAAGTCCGCGATCCACTCGTTGACTTTCGGGTTGTACTTCATGGTGCAGGATCCCAAGGGATAAAATCCGGTGTCCACCCCATAGTTCAGCTGCGAGAGCCGTGTGTAGTGCCGAACCACGTCATTTTCCGCCACCTCGGGTAACCCGGGCGGTGACGCGCGCCGCAGTGCCGGCGGAAGCTCCCGCGTCTCATCATAAGGCGGCACATCCGGCGCCGGCAGGCGAACGCCGCGCCGTCCGGGCCGACTCTTTTCGAAAATCACCGGGATATCCACCGTGCCACCTCCTCCACCAGGTCATCCAGCTCGGCCCGCGAACGTTTCTCCGTGACCGCCACCTGCCACAGTCCTTCCCATTCAGCGCGCCATTGTCCCATGTCGTACCCGCCCAAAATGCCGTGCGCCAACAGGTGCCGGTTCAGATCGGCGACGTCGCCCGGTACCCGAAGGGCCACCTCGTACAGGAAAGGCCCGGGCCGCGCGGGCGTGATCCCGAGCGGCGCCAGCGCGCCCACCAGATAGTGGGCCTTGGCCGCCGACAGCCGCGCCACGTCGCGGAGCCCTTCCGGACCCAGCAGGGCCATGTAGATCGTCGCCTGCAACGCGTTCAACGAATGGTTGGAGCAAATGTTGGACGTCGCCCGTTCCCGTCGAATATGCTGCTCCCGTGCCTGCAGCGTCAACACAAACCCGCGGTCGCCGTTCACATCCCGCGCCATGCCCACCAACCGACCGGGAAGCCTCCGGATCAAGGGCTCGCCCACGGCGAAAAAGCCAAAGGTCGGCCCGCCATACGACAGTCGGTTGCCGAGGGGTTGCCCCTCCCCCACGGCCACGTCGAAGCCCATGGCCCCGGGGGACTCCACCAGCGCCAGGGCGACCGGGTCCACCATCGCGATGCCCAGGGCGCCCGCGGCGTGCGCGAGGGCGGTCACGGGCCGGCCGTCCTGAACGATTCCGTAGCAGTCAGGATTCTGCACCACCACGGCGGCCACCTCCGGACCCACCACATCCGCCCACGGCCGCCCGGCGCGATGTTCCACCCGGATCTTCCGCGCCGCCGCATAGGTCTTGATGACGTCCACGTTGTCGGGAAACAGGCCGTCGTCCAACAGCAACACCGTCCGCCCGGTGGCGCCCACCGCCAGCAGGGCCGCCTCCGCCAGGGCCGAGGATCCGTCATACATGGACGCCTGCGCCGCGGCCATCCCGGTCAAGTGGGCAATCATGGTTTGAAACTCAAAAATGGCGGCCAGGGTGCCCTGCGACAGCTCCGCCTGATACGGGGTATAGGACGTCGCAAACTCGCCCCGAGCAGCCAGCATCCCCACGGCTGCGGGAATGAACCGATCATAGAACTGTCCGCCCAGATAACAGGGCATGGTCGCGGTCGACACGTCGCGTCCCGCCATCTCTGCCATGTGCCGCTGGAGTTCCAACTCACTGAGCGGCCCGGGGACCGCCAGCGGGCGGTTCAGACGGGCGGCTTCGGGCACGTCCGCAAAGAGCGGATCCACCTCCGACAACCCCAAGAAATCCAACATGGCCGCGCGTTCGGCCTCGGTGTGTGGCAAATAGCGCATCCTTGTCCATCCACTCCCTGTTTGCTCAGCGGCTACGGCTGCACCAGCGCCCGATACTCCTCGGCGGTCAGCAAATCCGCCGGCATGCCTGTCACTTTGAGACGTATCAGCCAGCCCTGGCCGTAGGGATCGTGATTCACCGCCTCCGGCGCCTCCCGAAGAGCCGTATTCACTTCCACCACCTCGCCGTCGCCGGGGCTGAAGAGATCGGACACCGACTTGACGGACTCCACGACACCGAACGTTTCTCCCCGGCGCACCGCTTGACCCACGGCCGGCAATTCCACGAAGACCACGTCGCCCAGTTGATCCTGGGCAAAATCCGTGATGCCCACCCGGCCGTCCGCGTCCATCCATTCATGGTCCTTCGTGTACCAGAGACCCTCTTTGAACTCCATCACTTCGCCTCCCGCCGATAAAAGGGCAACCGCACCACCGTGGCTGGCACCGTCCGTTGCCGCACCTGCACCAGAAGCCGGGTTCCGATCTTGGCCCATCCGACCGGAAGCAGCGCGAGCGCCACCGGCACGCCGAGCGTCGGCGAATACGTTCCCGAGGTGACCGTGCCGACGCCTCCGTCGTCCGGGTGCAGGACGGTGTATCCCGCCCGGGCAATCCCACCGTCCACCCGCAGGCCGGCCTGCCGACGCGAGAGCCCCTCCTCATGCTGACGCCAAAGCGCCTCGCGGCCGAGAAACTCC
>DAHVOH010000269.1 GCA_027318915.1 Clostridiales bacterium | reverse complement strand
CACCGCCCAGCAGAACAACGGCTCCGACCGCTTGGCATCGTCGAGGGCCAAGTTGGCGTCCTCCCACTTAGAATTCATTGCTCAATAAATGAGTCGATCTGGGGTCGGATGGTATAGTTCCATTCCCCGTGGAAGGGGTCGGGTTCTAGGGCAAGGGCCGCAAACTCTTCGTTCGAGACGGGGACCCCGGTGGGGTACGGGGTCGGGTCCCATTCGGCCTGGACGGTGAGCCCCGTGGCCGTGGTCGTGTGGGCGATACACTGGACGAGCGTCTCCTAGGTGGTGAGCGGCCGACCGCGCCAGGAGCGACCGATCACGCTGAATAACCGGTGGTCGATCGTGTTCCACTGGCTGGTGCCGGGCGGCAAGTGGCTGACGTGGATGGTCAGCCCGGTGGCGGTGGCCAGCCGCTGGAGCTCGATCTTCCCCAAGCGGACGCGATAGCCGTTGCTCCCGCCCCCGTCGGCCACGATGGACAACGTCGTGGCCGACGGGTATTGCGCCCGACCCCGCTCCTGCCACCACCGCCGAATGGTCGCGACGGCAAACTGGGCGGTGTCGTGGTCCGACCCCCCGGTCACCCAGCCCTCGTTCCGGGTGACATCATAGAGGCCGTAAGGAGTGGCTTTGCCCACCGCTAAGTGGAGGAAGTCATACACCAGCACCCGCTCGGGCTGCCCCGACGGCTGCCACTCCTGGCCGCCGGTCTTGAAATGCCCGATGAGTTCCTTTTTCTTGGCATCGACCGAAATCAC
>DAHVOH010000268.1 GCA_027318915.1 Clostridiales bacterium | reverse complement strand
GAGGGCAATGCATGTGGCGGTGCTTGCGAAGGCAATCTGGTGATCACCGATTCCTGGCCCGGACAGATGCGCACGCTGTGGGGCGACCACGCGCGCTTCATCGAGACGTATTTTTCGACCTATCCCGGCGCCTACTTCACCGGCGACGGCGCGCGCCGCGATGCCGATGGCGATTACTGGATCACCGGGCGCGTCGACGATGTGCTGAATGTCTCCGGGCATCGTCTCGGCACCGCCGAGGTGGAGAGCGCGCTGGTCGCGCACCCCAAGGTTGCCGAGGCCGCCGTGGTCGGCTGTCCGCACGACATCAAGGGCCAGGGCATCTATGCCTACGTCACGCTCAAGGCCGGCGCGGCGCCCAGCGACGCGCTGCGCAAGGAGCTGGTGGCCTGGGTGCGCAAGGAGATCGGGGCGATCGCCACACCGGATTATCTGCAGTGGGCGCCGAGCCTGCCGAAGACGCGCTCGGGCAAGATCATGCGCCGCATCCTGCGCAAGATCGCCGAGAACGCCCCCGACCAGTTGGGCGACATCTCCACCCTGGCCGATCCCTCGGTGGTGCATAGCCTGGTCGGGGAACGGCTGATCCAATGAGCGGTCCGGCTGCCATGGATCCGGCGCGCGCCGCAGCGACGGAGCATGGCGGGGTGTCGCGTGAAGTGCTGATCGCCGACGATCATCCGCTCTTCCGCGACGCGCTGACCCGGGCCGTACTGGGCGCGTTGCCTGGCGCGGTGGTGCACGGCGCCGCCAGCG
>DAHVOH010000267.1 GCA_027318915.1 Clostridiales bacterium | reverse complement strand
CCGCCGGGCCCGTGCCCATGTCCTCAGCAGCTCCAGTACATCCGGACCCATCCACGCCTCGGATGTGCGGCCGGCACTCTGCCAGCCGACATCGTACGTGGCCAGCCCGAGCGCGGCGGCCACCGCCGCCGCCGTCTCCGCCAACTGGCCGGGATACGGGTCGCCGGCGGCGCGAACGCGCTCCGGCAGGCTGTGCGCCGTGAACGCCACCGCCGCGTCTTCCAGGGGCACGGGCAGCCTCCCAGCCGCCTCACGCACCCGGTCGGCCAGCAGCGCGACCAAGCGGGGCTCCGTGTGCCAGCCGCGGATGGTGTGGCCCGGCAGCGGGCCTGCCTCGGCGGCCCGCTCGTAGGCCCCGACGCTCATGGTGGAATAGTGGGGAGCCTGCACTAGGCCGACGTACCGGACGGCCCCCGCCGCCCGGAGCTGCCCGAGCGCGTCGCCGATATACGGAGCCGCGTGGTGAAACCCGAACGCCACCCGATAGCAGTCCGGCCCGTGCCGCCGCGCCAACTCCTCTTCCAGCCGGCGGGCGACCTCGGCCGTGATTTCGATGAGGGGCGAGCTCCCCCCAATGGCCTGATAGCGGTCCACGAGCTCCTGCTCGACTGCGGGATTTCTGGGCCGATCGCCGCGGATGTGGGCATAGTAGCGGGGAATGTCGCCAATGCCGGCCGCCACGCCGTGCGCCATCACCAGCACCCCCACCGGGCCGCCGGCCCTCCCGTGCTCGTCAGTCATGCGTCGGCCTCTCGCCCGCTTCGTC
>DAHVOH010000266.1 GCA_027318915.1 Clostridiales bacterium | reverse complement strand
GTGCAGTAGGCCAACGTCAGCCTCCATGGATCGCACGACGGGGGCCCCGGGGCAAATCCAGTTCGAGGGTCCCCTGGACGAGTACGACATGGATACCAGAGCGAACAGCTCCTCATCGGCAGGGACCGATTTGGAAGATGCCTTGATCAACGCGGGGGGCGACAACCACATGCCGTATTCGCTGGAGGTGCATCTTGCGCGCTAACCCCCGTGGCATCGAGAGCCTGATCCGTCGAGCCGTGACCGGCACGCACCGCGCCGGGTGGATCACCCGAGGGCTGGGTCTGGTCGCGGTGGTGGGAGCCGGTCTTATCGTAGGGACGCATCTATCCGGCGTGGCCCGCGCCAGTCCACCCGCTGTTAACACGATGCCTGTGGCGAAAGCGGCGCTCTTCTCCCAGCAGAATGCAGCTCTGGCCAAAGCGAAGCAACATCCGTTTCCGAAGACGAACCCCGCCGACTACAAGCCGCCGGCCTCTGCGACCCCGGCGCCTCCTATGGTCGGCATCGTCGCCACGGAACAGAGCCCACTTCCCGGCATGCAGTTTCTCCCGAATCACGTGTGGACCGCACCTCTAAAGGGTGGCACATGGGTGGAAGTATGGACGGGAGAACAGGAGATTCCAAAGGTTGAGGGAGCCGTGTACGTCATGACGTTTGTTCGTGCGGCCACCGGCCAGTTCAGCGACACACTTGTCGGGTTGTTCGTCGCGCCGACTTCGGCGTCAACGTTGTTCCCGATCAACTGGTCGGGGTTGGCGCTGGAGCATGTGCTCTGCACCGCCCCGGTCTGGTAGGTGCAGG
>DAHVOH010000265.1 GCA_027318915.1 Clostridiales bacterium | reverse complement strand
CCTTCTCGCCGGTGTGGAAGACCACACCCTTGATCAGGGGTTGAGGAATGGCGATCGCGTGGCCGTTGGGGAAGCCGACTGTGATCAGCAGCCCTGGCTCGGTCTTGCGTGAGCCAATGGCACTACCGCCCAAAAGGCCGACCAGGCCGCCGATCACGGCTCCCTTGCCGCCGCCCACGGCCGCGCCAATCCCCGCGCCGCCGATACCGCCGACCGCCGCGCCCGTTTCGGCGCCCCGCGCGGTCCGGCGAATCGTGATGGAACGGACCGCCACGACTTGCCCAAAAAATACCTTCTGGGCACGCATGCTGCTCTGATAGTTGGTCGGTGTCAGTTGCGGCGGCGCGCAAGCCGACAGGCTGGCGGCGAACGCGACAACGACAAGACCTCTGAGAAGATTTTTCATAGCCCCTCCGGGAAAGTGAAAAGGGGCCCCGTATGGGTGCCCCATACGGGTTGAAAATGCGGTATTTGGGTGCTCTAGTGGAGCGCCAGATCCAGGAACGCGAAACCGGCCGTCATCAAGACGACGATGAGGCCTCCCAGACGCACCAGGAGTCGCGAATAGTTACGCCTCCTTTTACAGTCGGAGGCGCCCCGCGGGGACGATCCCCGACAAGTGGTTTGATGGCTGGTTTTATTACGCGCCCAACTAGCGCGCCTGCGCAAAGCAGGAGTAGCGTTCTGATCGTAGATCGCGGGCCCAGCGAGCGCAAGAGCTGAGCGCGCGAGCGGTGCGGGGGGGGGCGGACGCCTTGGGAAGCACGCCACCTACAACAACAACGTGGCGGCCAGGACGCCCAC
>DAHVOH010000264.1 GCA_027318915.1 Clostridiales bacterium | reverse complement strand
CAAGACCGGCGGCATCGAGGCCTCGGTCGGGCGGCGCTTCTACTAACCAACAACCACAGCGGGGGCCGGGGAAACCCGGCCCTTTTAAACAGGAGGTCAGCATGAGCAGCAAACGCAATCACAAGCCAGCGGCGCCGCCTTGGGCCTTGCCGTGGTCGGCGGTCTCGAGGCGGCAGGTCGGGACGTTTGGCAACGGCCAGAGCCTATTGCCCCGGCGCAAATCCCCGCCCCGCCGATCCGGGCGCCGCAAGTGATCTCCCCGATTTTGGGGAGCAAACAATTTCCGCTCGCGCAGCTAAGGGTAGGACAACAGGAGACAGAGGGATGAGACCCACAGCAACAGCAATTTCAGCCGCGGCCCTGGACGCCGCGCTCCACAGCTACCCAACCCGGGGCGACCTGGCCCGGGAAATCATGCTCAGGCTGCACTGGCTGCATGATCGCCGGGGGCTCGACGCCATGCAGGCCATGGGCGGCGGCCAGGTGTTTGGTGAAGATCACCTGGCCCGGCTCCGTTCTGAGTGGAACCACAAACAGGAGGTAACAGCATGAACCTGAACCTGGAAGAGATTAAAGAGCAGGTGAAGAAGCGCACGCCCGAGCAGCATCACCAACTGGTGGATGACATTTATGCCCTGGTTGGAGAGTTCCGGCGCGGCAAGGTGTATGGGATCCGGGCGGTGGCCGGCCTGATCAACACGAAGTTTAAAAAGTAAGGAGAAGCATATGGGACGCGTGAAGGATTTTTTGACTGACGACTTTGGCCGCATCGATTGGCGGCGGGTGGCTGAGCTTCAAGCCAGCCAGAGAAGGAATGACC
>DAHVOH010000263.1 GCA_027318915.1 Clostridiales bacterium | reverse complement strand
CGATCTCTCCAGGGCATGCTGCGGGAGGTCGCTCGCGCCATTCGATCCGTTGGATGCCGGTGTGTCAGGACTCATGTTTTGCCTTCCTTTCGCGGTCACGGATGGCTTCTCGCCCGTCGAATCTATGGCTGTTCCGGTGGGGCCTCGGAGTTGGCCAAGGTTTCGCCGGGCTCAAGGGGTCCCGGATCGATGTCCAAGGGGTGGTCCGCCAGATTCACGGCCGGCCGGATCGCCGGCAGCAGATGCTTGCCGTCCAGCCGTCCGACGGCGGTGCCGACGACGGTCAGGTGCACAATGTGGTCGCGGAAGCTTTGCATGGTGCCGTAACTCATCCCGTATCCGCTGCCGTAGCCGCCGCCCCAGCCCCCTATGGCCGGCCGCTCCACGTCGATTTCGTCGACGGTCATGTGCCACTCGGCCCCGAGCACTCCGTCGGCCGCGACCTCCCGCGCCTGCGCGCGGAGCCCGCCCACCACGAAATCCCGGGCTTCATAGACGGCCCGGGAAAAATCGGGCACCTCCTGGTTGGTCCAGCTGCTCTCGGAGTAACTCGCCTGCCAGGTGGTCATGACATAGTACGCGGTGGTGGAAAACGAGAGCGTGAGAGGAATGTAGCCCGCGCGGAACAGCGCGAGCGTATCCTCGGCCGACATGCCGCCCATAAAGGGCCGGGTGGGGGCAGGCTGCCCCTCGAAGGCGACCGCGGTCCCAAATGCCGTGAATTCCGAAAGGCCGGACCCCCACTCGGGGTACCGCACGTCGACGCGGCAGTTCACGACCCCGTGGGCGCCCAGCATCTCGGCCTCGGCCATCAGGCGGTCGATGGCCGTCTG
>DAHVOH010000262.1 GCA_027318915.1 Clostridiales bacterium | reverse complement strand
CTGGCCGTTCAACTGGACGGTGCGGCGATTGAAACCGTGGAGGGTCTCGGGCGGCCAGACCAGCTCCACCCGGTGCAGGAAGCTTTTCGCGCAGCGCATGCGCTGCAGTGCGGGTTCTGCACCCCTGGTGTCCTCATGACCGCCGTCGCGCTCCTGAACCACGATCCCCACCCCACGGAAGCTGCCGTCCGCAAAGGGCTCGACGGCGTCATCTGCCGCTGCACGGGGTACGAGAACATCGTTGCTGCCGTCACCCGCGCGGGCGAGCGGATGGCGTCCGCCCAGGAGGTGAGCTAGCATGCCGCCTGAAGGGGGAGCCAGCAGGGCGTTTGTGGGCCAGCCCATCCCGCGGCGGGAGGACGTCCGGTTCCTCACGGGGCGCGGCCGCTACACCGCCGACGTCAGCCGCCCGGGGCAGCTCTATGCGGTCATGCTGCGGAGCCCCCATGCTCATGCCCGCATCCGCTCGATTCGGACCGATGCGGCCCGAGCCGTGGCAGGGGTTGTCGCGATTTACACGGGGGCCGATGTGGCAGGCCGCATTGCGCCAATCCCCACCGCGTGGATCCCTCCGGGATCGGATTTGGCCGTCACGGACCATCCCGCCCTGGCCGACCGCGTCGTGCGCTATGTGGGCGACGGCGTGGCGATGGTGGTGGCAGAGTCGCTGCAGGCAGCCAAAGAGGCGCGCGCCCTTATCGACGTGGACTACGAGCCCCGGGCGGCTGTGACGGCGGTGGCTGAGGCCATGGCCGACGGAGCTCCGCTGGTGCACGAGGGTGTGCCCAAGAACGTGGCCCTCCACTGGCGCGTCGGCTCGGACGCGAGCGTTGTCGACGAGGCGTTCCGGGCGGCGGAGGTTACCGTGAGCGAAG
>DAHVOH010000261.1:336-882 GCA_027318915.1 Clostridiales bacterium | reverse complement strand
ATCCGGTCCACCACCATCCCATCCCCCGTCAGCGTCGGAAACCGCGCAGCGATGGCGACGCGCCGCCGCCGAGGCGAAGTCCCCAGGCCGGGGTGTCAACCGGATCGGGCGGGGGCGCCCGTTATCCCACACCGTGGCGCACACCCGCCGCGCCATCGAACAAAAGCCATGCGGATCTCCTCCTCTTCTGGGGCTGACGCCAGGTGTTACATCGCGTCCCGCGGCGCCTGTCTGCGGACGCCTTCGGTCAGGCCGGCGGGGCCGGGGGCGCCGACGGCCCCCCGGTCCCGGGGCGGGCCGCCCCGGGTCCCGGCCCGCTTGTTGTTCTTCCACCGATACGCCGCGTCCCACATGGTCAGCAGCGCGGCGTGGTGGCGCCGGCGGTCGAGGATGGCCGTCGCCCACCCCGGATCGCCACCGACTTCGCCCCGCTTGCTGACGCCCTTGGTCGAGGAAGCGCGTGGCTGTCCGTGTCATAACGGCGCGGTCCGCGCGGACGGAGGATGACAAAGATCATCCCACCCAGCACACTGTTCAGATGGAGCC
>DAHVOH010000261.1:0-326 GCA_027318915.1 Clostridiales bacterium | reverse complement strand
GAGCCCGAATGGGACGAGGCCACGAACACGGCGAACAGCGCTGGGTCGGACTTGGGTGTGTGCGACGCGAGGTAGTAAACGTGGTTTTCACCCCAAGGGGCAATCGCGTGCGAGTCATTTCGTTAAAGAGGGCGCTCCGTCGTGAGCGACAAGCAGACTTCCGAGCGTTACAGCGGACAGAGTCGGTGTGATTGGGCACGAGCCCGCCAGATGCCTGATGACAACATTGACTACGACTACAGTGACAGCCCCGCCACCGATGACGCATTTTGGGCGGAGGCCGAGTGGTGGATGCCTGCATCCAAGACCCGCCTATCGCTTCGATT
>DAHVOH010000260.1 GCA_027318915.1 Clostridiales bacterium | reverse complement strand
GGGGCGTTCAGTGGTCGGGTCGCACAGGGTTTACACCCCCCTTGCGGTGCGCGGATGGCCGACTGCAAACGCCGGCACTGCGAAACACCACACGTGTGGCGTTTGGGTCTTAGTAGAGGAAGGTCGGCGTCCTGGCTGGGCACAGGGGCACGGCTAGGCGGTCAGGGGCGGATCCGCGCCCTGACATGGACAGGGCACCCCGCAAGCCCCTGGCCCCGCTTAAGGCAAGGGACCGGTCTGTTGCGGCGGCCAGAAGACCACCAGCGGGTCCGCATCGCTGAAGAAGTGGTGTCCCAGGTAAGAGCCGTCCAACTGAGACCGACGCGTACCGCCCTTCAGGGGCCCATCGCAGTAGGGGCACCGATCCAGCTCCATGCGCCCCTTGGACAGCCCGCCGAGCGGCGTGACGGTCGCCAAAATCACGTCTGCATCGTACGGATAGCCCGTCGTCCTGCGCTGTTCCTTCCCGGCGAGCCTGGCGACGGCCGTTGCGGCGCCAGGGGGCAGGCGTCAGCAACCGGCCCCTCTTGGAGGCACGTGGTACGACCGCTCCGCTGTTGAGCGCTCAGAACGGACGATTGTGCCGCCGAACGCGCGCGAAAACGCTCGTTTTTGCAACGCGCCACCACGGGCAAGTTGTCGGCGACCTTGTTGTTGACGGTAGGCGGAAGTCGCCGAGGGGGAGATGTGTGGCACGCCGCTCGGCGTGTCAGCTACCGGTGAGCTCGCCGGACTTCATGACTTTGTCTCGCCAAGCTGAAAACTCAGGGAGGAGCGGTGGGGTAGCTGTCGCAACTCTGGCCGCAGTGGCTCGTTGGTCGACTGCAGCCCGGAAGACTTCGTGTACCGCCAGACACGCCTCGTTGAAGCCCAACATCGACGGCCACGGAT
>DAHVOH010000025.1 GCA_027318915.1 Clostridiales bacterium | reverse complement strand
CCGATCAGGTCCTGCTGATTGTGGTCGATGATGTAGGTGAGCGGTCCGATGTTGCCGTCCTGTCGATAGCGCTCATAAAATTCCGGCACATGCGATCCGGGCAGGTCATGGGCGCGCTGGATGCCCAGGACGTCTCGCTCAATGGTGGTGGCCTGAAAGTCGGCGAGGCGATCTTTCCAGGCCCGGCGCGCGAAATGGAGCAGGTCGTAGTGAGGCCAGCCGGGATGCTGCAGCGGAAGCCCCCAGTACGCGGCCCGGGACTGGAGCATCGGCCAGTCGAAGGACTTTCCGTTGAACGTCACCAGCACCGGCTTGCGCTGCAGGTGAGAGGCCAGCGCAGCCAAGAGCGCCGGCTCGTCCTCGGCTGCACGGGCCACATACTGCGTCAGCAGCAGCCCTTCCTCCGTCCATTCGGCCAAGCCGACCAGGATGATGGGGACGCCGAAGAACCCCAACGTCTCAATGTCGACAAAGAGCAGGGTATCCCGGGGGCAGAGGGCGCTGGTCCACCACAGCAGAGGATGCGAGGGCGAGGTCCGGTCCCGGACGCAGGCGAACGCGTCGGCGGGGCTGCCGGTCAGCGCGGCGAGCACCGAACGGGCGCGGGGTCCGAAAACGGGGTGGGGCAGGAGGTCGGCCAAGCCGGATACGCCGGCCCGGTGAAACCGTGCCGCGTGATGGGGACCAATACCGTACACCAGCCGCAGCGCCTGTTGGATGCGCGCCCGCGCCGCGTGGGGGTCGACGGCCGCCGGCCGCAGGGCCGTTCTCGTCAACCGCACGGTCGCGCATGAACCCTCGGCGGTCCGGGTCCACGAGACCGGATACACGTCCGCCAAGTCCCGCCCCGCATGGGTGGACAAAAGCGCCGCCATCAGACGGGCGGCGTGTGCGCCCTCGTCTTGACCGGACGGGACGGCCATCGGAGCGCCCGCTGCCGAATCGGCCGTACCCGCTGTCCGCCGGGCCCAATAGGCGGCCGGCCCGGACACTTCTGCCCGCCGATCGGCTTCCATCACGCGTGCCCCCTCGCTTCCGTGCGTGCCTTTGGACGGCAGCCAGTCGCCTCGTGCCGATGACGGTCCTACCCCACCATTCGCGGCGGGGGCCGGCATTCCTGCGACGATGAGGGCCGGTGCGCAGGGCCGGAGGGGTCGCGCCCGCGTCGCCCATCCCTCCCCGGTTCTCATCGGCAAGGACTGCCTCGTGCGCCCGACCCGTCCCGCAGCCTCGAGTTGGGTCGGAGATTTTTGCGGCGGGTGCATGCTTCCGATGAACGACGCTTCCGGATGGGTGACCGATGCGAATGGACACGCGATGGCCACGGGTGACCATCGGATCGCGCGCGGCGCCGAGAGGTCGCATCACGGCTCCGCCACCCGGCCGCACGCCATCACCGTGTGCGTCGCGCCCCGAGGCGGGCGGTTTGGCCCGGCCGGGCGATAGTCTGGCCTTCCCCCTGGGAGGCGTCTCAAGGTGGCCGATGGCCCCCCGCCGGGCTCGGCGCCGCGTTCCGGGCCGGCTCCCCGCCGAAGAAGTGCCGCAGACCGGTCACCCGGCTTGGACGAACGCCGCGTAGCGCTCCTCCAACCGCTCGGGATCGGGCCGGGCGGCGCGGGACGCCGGAACCAGGAGCCGCGTGCCGTCCATCTCCTGCAGGCCGTGGCGCAGCATCGGCCCGTCTTTGGCGGAGCGGACGTCGGGCCGCACGACCACGACGAGATCCGGGCGCACGCCCAGCAAGTTGGCGTCGAACGCCGCGTGGTGAATTTTGCAGAGCGCCAGGCCGTTCACCACCTCCGTCGTGCCGCGGGGATGGCCGTCGGCCAGGATCTGGGCCGCGTCCAGCAGCGACGGATAGCGCAGCCGACAGATGGCGCACCGGCTGTCATACGCCTGGAGAACCAGAGCCCGAAACAGCGGTTGCTGGACGCGCTGCCGGGTCAGGTGTTCCAGGTACACCCGTTCATCGGCGCCGATGGGGGAGCCCACCGGCACCAGCCGCTGCGCTTCGTCGACGGCCAACACGAACTGCAGGTGTTCAGGTTCTTCCGCCACAATCCAGACCGGGTAGACGGGGACATAGGCGCCGGGCGCGGCGGCGATAAACCAAATCAGGGGAAGCCGGTGGGAAAGCGCCGTGCGAAGCGCCCGATTCTCGTAATGACACGGGTCGTCGCCCCGATATTTGTACCGACAGAATCCGTCGGGCCCGACCGCATCGTTGTACGGGGGGCGCTGTCCGGGCGGGGTGTAGGTGGTCAGAATCGACAGCGCGGCACCCAGCGATTTCGGTTTGCGGATGCCCTGCTGGCTGGCTGCCAGAGGCAGACGGATGTCGTCAAACGTGTACGAGTTCAGCTCGCTTCGCCTGAACAGGCGCGAGCCCGTAGGATTTTGGGCATCGAGCCATTCCATGGCGGCTCGGCGAACCCGTCGTTCATACGTGAGGTCGACCACGGGAGGATGCCCCCTCGCGGGCGCTGCACCCGGTTGCGCCCGGCGCCCCCAGTCTTCGTTTTCAGTGTAGCCGTCCGGCCGTCTGGACAGCACCCCAGTGCGGCGAATTGCCCCCCAGATTGCCGGGAGTGCGGAGGGCGCCCCGGTGCGCCCATCGGAACGTGGTCGTGGGACGGCGCCTTTGCGGGCGAGGGGGAGCGTCGGGACAGCGTGGCCGGTGATGAGCCGCCGGAGGGACCGGATGCCCCATCTTGTCGGTGGGAGAGGCGGTATCCGTCGCTGGTCGTGCCCGCAGGCGGCGCTTGGCGGCCGCAGAGTCGGCGTTCGCCTCCTTGCGCACCCGATTGAGGAGGGCGGACAGGAGGACGTCCCGCCCGCCCTCTGTCCGCCGGCTTCGCCATTCACCGAGGAGAGGAGCGGGAGGGCGTCCGGATCCTGGCCCCGTCCGTTCACCGGGGTGGGCAGCGCAGGCCGTGACACCGCAGGAACCCCGAGCGTCCCCATGGAAGCGGCTCGGAGTCTCTCGCCGGTTCGGCATCCGGCGGGGCGGGCGGTGGGCGGACGAATGGCGCCGGTGCGACGAGTCCACCGCCGATCGGGTGCATCTGCTCCAGCGGCCGCCGCAGGGACCCGGGCATCCGGCGGCGAATGCTTGGGGGATGCGGCAGGAGAGGGGAGCACATCATCCGTGTGTGAAATGGTGGCGGTGACGGTGCCGGTGACGGAGGCGCCCATCGATATGGCGGTCATCTTGGACTGGGCGCGATTGATGGACGAGCGGGGCATCGCCGGGTATGGCTGGGGGATGGTTTGGCAGCAGCCGGACGGCGTCCATCGGTACCGATCGGTCAACGGGATCCGCGTCGACCGGGACGCGGACCGCGTCTTGACCCGGGTCAAGACGCACCGCCTGTTTGTGCATGTGCGCCGGCCGAGTCTGATGAGCACCATCAGTCAGGTGGACACCCAACCCTACTGGGACCCCGAATCGGGATTGGCCTTTGCCCACAACGGCTATCTCGAGCGGCACGGGGACCTGCGGTCGCGTTACACCGGGCAGCTGGCGGGCCGATCGGACAGCGAGGTCGGTTTTTGGCTCTGGATCGAGGCCATCGCCCGGGGGGAGGCTCCGGCGGCCGCGTTGCGGGCCGTGCATGAACAGTTGGGCGGCCAGGCCAACTTTATGACGTTGGCGCGAACGGGCCAGCTCCTGGTTTACGCCGGCAACATCGAAAACGCCAGCTATCATTTCCGGATCGGCGCGTGGACCGTGGCGGCCACCGGCCTGCACAGCCATGACCACTATCTGTTTGAGACGGTGTTTCCGGATGCGTGCGGCATCGAGCGCGTCGAACCGTCCACCGTGTGGGAGATGCCATAGGGGTTCGGGCCGCGGTGGCGTAGGGTCCATCGGTCAGAGAGAGCGGCGCCGCCGACGGGGAGGACTGGACATGAACCCCGATTCCGCACCCGAGGCTCCGACGGTCTCCGCACAGCGTTTTGACGAGTGGCCGGAGGCTGCCTCCATCCGGGGGGCGCAGTTCATCCGGTGTGTTTTCGGGGGCGTCGACGCCGCGGAGCGGGAGACCAGCCATGCCCGGTTTGACGGCTGCGAATTCTTCGGGGTAAGGCTCAACGGTTCGCGCCATCGGCTGAGCGCTTTCGTCAACTGCCGGTTCAACGGCGTCAACTTTTTCGAAGCGCAGCTGGACCGGTGCAAGTTGTTGGGTTCGGAATTTGTCGACGTGCGTTGGGACGGCATCCACATTCTCGAGGGCGATTGGTCCTACGCGGGTCTGCGCCTGGCGCGACTGGCCGGCGCCGACTTCCATGGGGCACGGCTCTGCGAAGCGGATCTGCGCGAGGCGGACTTGACGGGCGCCGATTTGCGCGGGGCCGATTTGACCCGCGCGGTCCTGGCCAAGGCTCGCCTCGGTCGGGCCGACCTGAGAGGCGCCCGTCTCGACGGCATCGACTTTCGCCAGGTGGACTTGACCGGCGTGCGGTTCGACATGGCGCAGGCGGTGCGCGTGGTGGAGGGGTTGGGAGCGCGGGTGGAGTGACCAGGCCCACCCGCTGAGGGCGGGGGGACGGAAAGGGGGGTGTGGGGGTGGCGGTTTCGGTCACGCTGGTTCGAACCCAGACGCTGCCCGACCTCCGGTCGGCCGCCGTGCCGGCGATTCAGGTTCTGACGGCGCCGGACGGCGTCGCCTGGTGGGACTGGTTGCCGCACGACGTGGCTTGGTACGGGTTGGCGCGCCGCCCCGCCGACGCGCCCCGCGTCTGGTTCGTGGGCACGCCGCGCGGGTTTGGGGCCGACGTCTTTGTGCAGGCGCTGTGGATGATGGAGCGGGGCGACGGTGGCTTGTCGCCGCTGGCGCGCGACACCATCGCCCATCTCACGGCGCCGCCGCCGCTGGCGGTATTGGGCGTGCCGAGCTGACCTTACTGCGCCCAAGCGGTGCGCTTGGCTCACGGCATGACGCTCCACCATCCGGGTCTGATATCGTGGGCGGTCAGCGTGGACGAGGCGCCGAGCCTCGTCTCCCGGCTTGACATCCGCGGCGTTCCGGTCATCTTTGTCGGCCGACGGCGCTACGACGGGCCGCTGGCGGAGTGGGTGTTCGCGCAGCAGCTGGCGCTGCAGGATCCGTGGCGCCCATGAGGGCGGTTCGGGGCGCGGTGCGTGGGAGGGGACCACGGCGCCCGCGGGGCGCCCGAGGCCGGTGCCGACCGCAAACGCGGCTTTCCCGCAGTGCCTAAATCCGGGGCAATTCTCTCGTCAGGAGATACAATCGACCCATGAGTCTATGGCAGTTCCTGATCGGACGTCCGCTCCGGAGCCGCGACGCGGCCCATGAGGAGATTGGCAGCACCGAGGGCCTGGCGGCTCTGTCCCTGGACGCGCTCTCGTCTGTGGCATACGGACCGGAGGCCATCGCGCTGGTGCTGGTGACGGCCGGAGCGGCCGCGCTGCACTACCTGCTGCCCATCTCCCTGGCCATCGTCGGACTGCTGGCCATTCTGGTGCTATCGTACAGCCAGGTGATCGAGGCGTATCCGAACGGCGGCGGCGCCTACGCCGTTTCGCGGGAGAACCTGGGCACCCAGGTGAGCCAGGTGGCGGCGGCCGCTTTGGTGGTGGACTACATTCTCACCGTCGCCATCTCCATTTCGGCCGGCGTGGAGGCGCTCACCTCGGCTTTTCCGGTGCTGCTGCGCTGGACGCTTCCCCTTTGTCTTCTCATCCTCGCGGTCATCACCCTGATGAACCTGAGAGGTGTGGGGGACAGCGCCCGGGCCTTTCTGCTGCCCACGATGGTGTTCATCGTCGGCCTGCTGGCTCTGCTGGCCTGGGGATTTATCCATCCCACCGTGCCTATCACCCATCCTGCCCTGCCGCCGGCGCGGCCGGTACCCCTGTTCTTTCTGCTGACGGCGTTTGCCGCCGGCTGCACGGCATTGACCGGCGTGGAGGCCATCGCCAATGGGGTGCCCCTGTTTCGCGAACCGCGCATGCTGCGGGCGAAGCGAACCGAGTGGCTTCTGGGCGGCATTCTGGGCTTGATGCTGCTGGGGCTCGCGGTCTTGACGATCCGGTTCGGCGTGCTGCCGGGAGGCCAGCAGACGATGCTGAGCCGGGTGATGACGGCCGCGGTCGGCCGCAGCTGGGCGTACTATGTGGTTTCGCTGGCCATCACGGCCGTCCTCGGCCTGGCTGCCAACACGTCTTTTGGCGGCCTGCCGCTCCTGGCCAGCATTTTGGCGCGCGATCAGTTCCTGCCGCACGTGTTTGCGATGCGCGGAGACCGGCTCGTCTTCTCACCCGGCATCTGGGTCCTGTCCGGTGCCGCCGCGGTCTTGCTCATCGCGTCGGACGGGAACACGCAGGCTTTGATCCCGCTGTTCGCCATCGGCGTGTTCACCGGCTTCACGCTGTCGCAGACGGGCATGGTGGTGCACTGGTGGCATCGCCGGCCGCCCAACTGGAAGCTCCGCATCAGTCTGAACGGGCTGGGCGCGCTGGCGACCGGGGTGGCCACGCTCCTCTTCGTGGGCACCAAGTTTTTGGAGGGCGCATGGGTGGTGGTGCTGGCCATCCCTCTGCTGGTATGGATGTTTCGACGGGTCCATCGCTACTACGCCCAGGTGGACGAGGTGTTGGAGCCGGGCCGGCGGCCGGGCCCGGTGGTGGCCAAGGCGCGGCCGTTGGTGGTGGTGCCCATCACGCCGGCGCTGAGCGCCTTGACCCGCCGCGCGTTGGACCACGCTCTGTCCTTGAGCGACGAGGTCATTGCGGTGGCGGTTTTGTTCGATCCCGAGACGCCCAGCGACCCCACTCCGGACTCTCTGCAGGCGGCGTGGGAGGCGTGGGGACCTCCCGTCCGTTTGGTGGTGCTGCGCTCGCAGTACCACTCGGTGGTGCGCCCGCTCATTCGCTTCATCGCCACGCTGGAGCATCGGACCGACCAGCGGGTGTTGGTGCTGATTCCGGAAGTGGTGCCGTCGCGGCCGGTGGATGAGCTGCTGCACAATCGGGTGGGCTGGATGGTGGCGACCGCGCTCAGGCGCCGCACCGACGTGCTGATTGGTATGGTGCCCATGCACCTGACGGAGGAGCATCCCGCTCCCTAGGCCATGACCGAGTCCCGCGCTCCGGCTAAGTGCTTCGGTCGGGAACGACGTGCGTCGCCAGCTGCAGCGCGTTGAGCACGCCGGATCCCGAGGCGCTGTCCCAGACGCCGGCGCTGCCGGCGTAAAATGCCAGGCCTTCTTGCTGCCAGCCCAGCATGACGGTAGCGGTCGGGCCCGTGACCACCACCACCACCACGCCTTCAATCGCGGTGGCCGGCAATGCATGGTCATGCGCAAATGTTACCAGTCGGCGGGCGATGGTGATGGCCGCCGCTCGCTGCCCGTCGGCGTACTCCACCGCCCAGTTCCAATGGCCGGTTCGCCATACCAGCGCTCGCCCCGGTCCGGCCGCCATGAGGACGACCCGGCCGGCCAGCCCGTAGCCGAGGGATGTGGACGCGGCACCCGGCGGCGCGAAGGAGGATGGGATGGCGGGCGCCGTCGACGCCGAGCCGAATACGTGCAGCGCCGCCATTTCGTCGGAGGCATAGCGAAAGACGGCAAACTGGGCGAGCCAGCGGGGCCCCTGCAGGAACGTCAGCGCGTAGCCGGGCGGGGTTTGTGGCGACACAGTGGTCGTCACCGTCAGCGGCAGGTTGGAGAGGGAGCGGACCGAAGCCGGGTAGACGGCGGGCGCGAAGAGCGGCACGGTGGTGCGGGCGTGCAGTGATTTGAGCGCGGCGGCGATGAGGGCGGGGAAGCGAATCGCCGGGGCGGAAGACGGCCCGCCGGTGCTGGGCGCGCCGGGGCTCGAGACAGGGGAGGTGGGAGCCGCCGAGCGTGAAACATGAGAGGAGGCTCCGCCTCCCGAGGCGGACGACGGCGCGATGGCGGCGCCGACAGATCCGCAGCCCGAAAGCAGCAAGACGGCCGCCGCGACACCGACCGTGCCCACTTTGATGCGCTGTTGCCGGTCCACCCCAACACCCCCGCCGTATGCGTCCTGGATTAGAAACGGAGCAACACTGTCTCGGGTTACGGGATGCGGGCCGGGACTGGCTGGTTGCGGGGCGTGGAGCCGGGCTTGGATTTCCGCCCTCGGCCTCGAGGGGCATTTTGTCGCGGGACAACCTCTGTCGGCACGAGGGGCCGAGATGGCCGGACGGCCACGGCGAGGGTCAGGCGGGTCCATGCGCAATTTGCGTCAGCGGTGGGGAAGGGGCGCCGGAGAGCCGCCCGTGGACGTCTGCCTTCGGCAGACCGCTCCGGTTCCGATGCTCCCGGGGGAGACGGGTGGTTCAGGCGGATCTGAACGAGCCGGCCAGGCAACGGAATAGAGAGCCGCCGTCCTCTACTCCGGGCTGGACACGCGGCGAGCGCGTTCTGGCCTCGCCGGGCGCCTACGGATGCGCGGAGCGAAGCGTCCGGCGGAAACCAGAGGAGGGCCCCGACCGGTCGGAGGACGCGATCGGGGCCGGAATTGCAAATCCCCAATCCCTACTCAGCCAGCTCCTCTTGTGCGCGGAGCTCCGACTCGACGGAGACGGCGTTGTCCGCCGTTCCCAAAGAGGGATCGCCGTCCAAGGCGGCGATGGCTGCAGACCACGCACTGCTCATCGGGGTCGAGTAGCTTGGGCTGCGCGCCCGGATGAACAGCACATACACCAAGGGCCCGAGGCCGACCGCAAAGACAACGGACAGCAGGGCGAGGAGCCGAATCATGCTACCGTCCATAACCTCCCGCCTTTCCGGGAATCGCGACGGTCGTCAGTGCCGCTCCGGACTCGTTCTGCCCACATTCGGCGCACCGAATACGGGGAAGGAAGAAGCCCGAAACCGCATCGGGAAAAGTCCCTCAGCCCATTATAGTGCCAAAACTCTTGGTGGCGCCAGCAATTACCGCGATTTGGCCGCGGTCGCGCGATTGCTTGCGGGTCGGCCGGTTTCAGACAGGCGGCGCAGGTTTGACGGGTGTGACGGCGCGCGGCCGGTCCCGGCACGGCCCGGGGCCGGGACCCGACAGATCCCGGCCCCGGGCTGGACGGTCGGATGGCACCGGCGCCGGCGGGCGTCGGCCGGAGCCCTTACAGCACGGCCACCAGCCGCAAGGGGCTGCCGGTCGCTCCCTCGAACAGGGGCGCAAGACAGCAGCAGAGAAACTCCGGCTGGCTGTGCAGCGCCGGCACCTCCAGATTAATCTGTTCGATCATATAGACGCCGCGGCGCACCAGCAGATGCAGATGAACGGGGTCGGAGTTGGTCGGGTCCAAAAACGGCGTCACCTCAATGCTCATCGTGTCGGATCCCACGGCCGCCACTTTCTGGTCGGCGAGCCAGGCGGCCGCCTCCTCGGTGATGCCCGGGGCCGCCCCCACGTACACGTCGTTGGCCGTCCCATAGTGGCGCGACCAGCCCGTGCGCACGAGAGCGATGTCGCCCGGCTGCACGC
Organism: Clostridiales bacterium; assembly: GCA_027318915.1. Next base: position 32,298 of record DAHVOH010000025.1, on the reverse strand, counting down.
CTCCGGGTACGCGGGCGGCGGCCTGTTCCAGGTCGGCCGGGGTAATGGGCTCGCCGGCATCCAGGAATCGGCCTTTGCCGCGCACCACGTCCAGCAGCACGCCCCTGGTGATGAGGGGCGGGATCCGGCTGGCGTCCAGATCGGTGAGACCGTGGTTGGTGGCGGCGTCCTCCACTTTGACGCCGTTGTACATGCGTCCGTCGGCCGACGTGTGGCCGAGCGCGTCTATATGGGTGCCGGTGTGGGTGTCGAACGCGATGCGCTCATCGGCAAAAGCCACCCCATTTTGCGTGCCCCGCTGCGCATGGACCAGCGCACTCACCAGCGGGTGGCTCCACATGGAGATGACAAAGGGAGAATTGATGCCGGGTATACGGGGTGAACGGGCGCCGATGGGCAGGGAGAGGTCGACGATGTCGCCTCGTTTGACCAGTCCGAGTGCCCGCCGCACTTCCGCCGCCGTGACATAGTGGGCGGCTCCGATCCGGTCGTCCTGCCCCCAGGGTGACGGCCGATGGTCTCGAGCCGCGCGATCGTTCTCCATGCTGCTGCCCCCTTCATGTGCCCGGCGGTTGTCAAACCTGCTGGCTCCAGTGGTGCCCATCCTGAGGACCGTCCGAGTCCGCCGCCGCGGCCCACAGGCAATATAGCATGCGGGCCGCCTCCGGCGAGCCGCCGACCAATGTCCACACGCGGCGGCGGGCCCATACTGGCTCCGGCAGAGGCCGGTTTCGAGGGGCCCGTGCCGGCGCTCTAGCGTCGTGGCCCACCAAGCCGCGGCAGCGGGCTTCACCTCCCGGGGACGGCATGGTGCCGGACGGGCGCGTTGACATCGTCGGGGCGCCCACCCTACCATCGTCGGTGAGGCGGCGGCTCGCGGCTGGGCGGCATGCGCCTTGAAGACGGGAGATGAGCCATGGCGGCGCGGGTTTTGGTCATCGGGGGAAGCTCCGGCATTGGTCGGGCGACGGTGGAGCATTGCCGGAACAAGGGTTGGACACCGATCGTCGCCGATCGCCGACCGCCACCGGCGGAATTGGGGGCGGTGTTTTATTCCGTGGACGTGAGCGATCCCGAGAGCGTGCGGAGCGCCAGCGCTCTGGTGGGGGCGCCCCTGGCCGGCCTCGTGGCCGCGGCCGGCATTCAAATCGCCGCCCCCATCGAGGAGATGTCGGATGCTGACGTAGCCCGGCAGATTGCGGTGAATCTGACGGGCATGGCCTACGCCTTGAAGTATTTCGGCCCGCTCCTGGAGGACGGGGCGTCGGTGGTTCTGGTGGCGTCGGAACTGGCCTTCATCGGCACGGCCGAAAGTCCGGTCTATGCGGCCACCAAAGGGGGAGTGGTGGCGCTGGCCCGGTCATTGGCCGTGGCCTGGCGCCACCGCCGGATTCGAGTGAACGCGCTGTGTCCGGGCGCAACCGACACGCCCCTCATCCGGGCGGTCTGGAATGCCAAAGCGGATCCGGCGCGCGCGGAGGCCGAGGACGTTGCCCAGATCCCGTTGGGACGGCTGGCTCACCCGGCTGAGATAGCCGCCGTGGCCGGGTTCCTCCTCTCTGCTGACGCCGCCTTTGTCACCGGTCATGCCCTGGTCGCCGACGGCGGCACCATCGCATGGTGACGGGCGAGGATGGGCGCCCTCCGGAGGGGTCGGTGCTGGTGACGGGCGCGCGGGGGTTCCTCGGGCCGGTGGTGGTTCGGCGGCTGCGGGAGCGCGGCTGGGCGGTGGTGGAGTACAACCGGGAGCCGGCGGAGGATCCGGGTTTGCGCGGCTACCGCGTGGTGCAGGGCGAGTTGGACGACCTGCCCCACCTGGCCCGGGTGTTGGCCGCCTACGACGTGCGCCGACTGGTGCATCTGGCGGCCCAGTCCCACCCGGACGTGTCGCTCGAAGCCCCGCTCGGCACCCTGCGGGCCAACGTGATGGGGACGGGCGGCGTCTTGGAAATGGCGCGGGCGGCGGCGCTGGACCGCGTGGTGCTCATCGGCTCGGAGAGTGCCTACGGCGCCACGCCGGGCGTGGCGCGGGTGAGCGAGGACACGCCCTTTCGGCCCACCACGCCCTATGGGGTGTCCAAAGCCGCCGTGGATTGGCTGGCGGAGGTTTATCGGACCCGCTTCCACCTGGACGTGGTGGTGTTGCGCATCGGCCAGATCTATGGGCCGGGACAGCGGCTGCCCGAAGATGTGCATGACTTGATTCGGCAGGCGTTGGACCACGGCGCGATTCGCCTCGCGGCGGGCGCTGACCAGGAAGTGGAGCTCATTCATGTCGAGGACGCGGCCGACGCGGTGGTGCGGGCCGTCCAGGTGGACGCCCACGACGCGACGGCTTACAACGTGAGCGGGGGGCAGACCACGCTGGGAGCCGTGGCCGGGCAGATCGCGCGGGTCGTTCAGCCGTTGGCGGTCGAAATCGGCCCCGGGCGCAAGGGCTACGACCGGCGAGCGCCGTTCGACGGGGAGCGGGCCGCGCGAGAGCTGGGCTTCCGGCCCCGGATCGCCCTGGAGGACGGGATTCGCACCTATGTCGACTGGCTTCGGACCCACGCCGATTGATGCGGGCGACGACGCGGGACGCGGTCGTGCGTGGGTCGCGAAGGCGGTGGCCGGGGACGGCCCATCCATTGGTGGGCGGGCCGCCGTCCGGGGAGCGGCCCGCGCCCGGGACCGATCCCGCAGGCGGGGGTTGGGCTCGGGACGGCGACGAGGAGAGGAGGGACCGACAGATGTTGGAACCGTCGCGCCGGCCGGCCCGTGCGCTCATTGCCGACGGATCGGTGCCGCGTTTGATGGTGACCATGTGGCGGCCGGATACCTTTGATCTGCCCGCCGTGGCAGCCCCGGAAGGCTTTCGGCTCCATCCCTTCCAACCGGGCGACGAGGCCGCCTGGTGCCGGATCGAGACCGCCGCGGGAGAATTCGGCGACGAACGCGAAGCCCGACAACGCTTCGAGGCGGATTACGCCCGGTTTCGGGACGATCTGCCTCACCGCTGTCTCTTGGCCGAGGACGCGGACGGGCGGCTGGTGGGGACGGCGTCAGCGCTGGATCGTCTCTTGGACGGGCGGCTGGTGGGTCAGCTGGGTTGGGTGGGGGTGGTTCCGGCCATGCAGGGGCGTGGCGTGGGCAAATGGCTGGTGGCCGAAACCCTTGCCCGCTTGGCCCGGGACTACCCTGTGCTGGTTTTGGACACCCAGACCACGAGTCCGCGCGCCGTGGCCATTTACTTGGCTTTCGGCTTTCGCCCGTACCCGCGCAGCTCGCAGGACCAAACCGCCTGGGCGCTCCTGTCGCGGGAGATTGGGCGGTCCATCGCGCCGCCGGGCGGCGTCTAGCCGACCGGGGCGCGGCGATCGTCGACCGGCTGGGGCGTCAGACGTATTGAATGCGCGGATCGGCCAGCCCGTACAGCAAGTCGGCGGCCACATTGCCAGCCACCGTCACCAGCGCCAGGAAGAAGGCGAGGGACGTGGCGGCCGTGAAGTCCAGTCCGTTGATGGCGTCCCAAAAAGCGTGGCCCGCCCCCGGCATGTAGAAGATGACCTCCAGCACAATCACCGCATTGATGACGGTGGGCAGGGACATGCCGGCCAGCGTGATGAGGGGCAGCAGCGAGTTGCGAAAAGCGTGCCGGATCAAGATCTGGGTTTCACTGGCGCCTTTGGCCCGCGCCGTGCGGGCGTAGTCGGTCTGCAACGCCTCCTCCACCGCGGCGCGCAGATAGCGCGACCACCCGCCCACCGTCGTCAGGGCCAGGGTGCCGACCGGCATGACCAGATGCACGGCCCAGCTGGCCAACCCCGGGTGGGCCGCGCCCGGCCATCCGTCCGGCGGCAGCCACAACAGCGTCAACGCCACCACCCAGATCAAGATGAGGGCGAGCCAAAAGGCCGGCACGGCATAGAGGCCGTAGGTGATGGCGGTGAGCGTGTGGTCAAGGCGCGTGCCGGCATGGCGGACCTGCACCAAAGCGACCCAACAGGCGAGGCCAAACGCGATGACGGTGCTGAATAGCAGCAGCTGCAGCGTGACCAGCAGGGGTCCGGTCAAAAAGTGAAGAGCCTGACCGCTGATAAACATGTCCCGGAACCACACCAGAAACTGCACCGGAAGAGGCAGGTTCAATCCCAGCTCCGCATTCAGTCTGGCCACCGCCTGGGGCGTGGCGTTGCGACCCAGGATGGCGTAGGCCGGCGTGTAGGGAATGAGGTGCAGCAGGCCGAAGATGGCCAGGGCGATGATGAGGAGCGTCAGCAGACCTTCGGCGGAGCGAATCAGGGCAAAGCGGGCCATGTCAACGCGCCCCCTGCAGGGTGTGAGGATTGAACGCTTGGCGAAAGGCGTCGGCCACGAAGTACACGGAGACTTGCAGCGCCACGAACGCGAGGCCGGGGGGCAGGAACAGCCACCAATTGCCCCCCACCAGATATTGCGTGCTGTCCGCCACCATCTGGGCCCAGTTGGGCGCGGGAGGCGGCAGACCGAAGCCGAGGAAGCTGGCCGTGGCCAGGATGAGGACCGTGGAGCCCAACTGGCTCGAGCTGGTGACGAGGACGGTGCCCAGAATGTTGGGCAGGATGTGCCGCCGGAGAATGCGGCTCCGGGTGGCCCCGACGGCGACGGCGGCCGTGACGTATTCCCGCTCGCGGATGGTGAGCGTTTCGGCACGCACCAGGCGGGCCACCAGCGGCCACACCGTCAGCGACAGGATGAGAATCATGGTGGCGTCGTTGGGCAGGAACAGGACGTCAAACAGGAGCAGGGGGACCAACTGGGGAATGCCCATAAAAACGTCGGCCAACCGCATCAAAATGCGGTCCGCCGCGCCTCCCGTGAACCCGGCCACCAGGCCGACCGTGGATCCCAGCAGGGAGGCGGCAATGGCGGAGGCAAATCCCACCAACAGGAAGCCGCTGCCTCCGTTGAGCACCCGGGCCAGTTCGTTGCGGCCAAGCACGTCCGTGCCGAACGGGAACGCCGGACTCGGGGGATGCAGACTCACATTGGGCGCCACCGCGTTCGGGTTCACCGGATAGAGCGCCGGGCCGACGAACGACATGAGGGCCAGAAGCACCAAGACGGTCATCCCCACCCAGAAGAGCGGATGATGGACCAAGGCGCGCCACTGCCGGCGCGACGTGGAGACCGGCCGCCACGCGGCTTCGGCTGTGTCCGGGGCCCATGCCATGCGCGATTGCATACAGATTCCTCCTGCCCATTCGCCGTCCCGGAATCCAGGACGCGGCCGCGCCGCACGAGCGGGCCGCCGAAGACGGCGCACCGGCTGGCCGTGACGGGGACGGAGCCGTCGTCAAGCGGACGGGGTCGGCGGCCGTGCAAACGGCTCCGCCCGGGTGTCGGCCCAGCCGTATGCGCTTTCCGGCAGAGCCTGTCCACCGACGGCGATGACGTTGCGGTCGACGAGAACGCCGCCGAGGCGTTCGTAGAAGCGACGCGCCGGGTTGTCCGTCAGCACCCACAGCTTGAGGGAGGCGTGGCCCGCCTCGGCCAGCGCCCGGCCCAGCGCGGAAAAGAGACCGCGCCCCACACCGAGTCCCTGCCAGCCCTTGAGCAGATAGATGGCGTACACCTCGCCGCTGTAGGCCGCGTCACCGTCCCGCACCGGTCCGCCGTCGGCGAACCCGACCACATGGTCGCCGGGAGTGACCGCGACCAGCTTACGCACGTCGGTCCGGTCCCAGCGGCGGCGGCGCCGGTCGATGGCGGCATCCAGGTCGCGTTCCAGCTGGTCCAAGAATTCATCGGCCACGAGACCGGCGTAGGTGGTGCGCCAGGACGCCAAATGCACCCGGGACGCCGCTTCCACGTCCTCGCCGCGCGCGGGGCGGATGTGCACGGTCGCGATCGTCGGATCACCCCCCGATTCCCCTTCGCCACCCGGCCATCAACTTCCTGGCTCGGCGGAGGGGACGCGCAGAGAGGGACCCGGTGTCCCCGGGTCCCTCTCTGCGCGCGGGTGGTCCTCAGGGCAGGTAGAGATGCGTCTTCATCTGATGCTCGACCTTGGCGCCCCAGGTCTGAAAAGCTTGGTTCTTGGCGCTGGCCTCGAGCTGCGAGACGATGCTGGACTGGACCGCCGACAGCGGCTGTTCGGAGGGCGGCGTAATCTTCTCCACCTGGATCACGTAGTATCCGCTGCTGGTGCCGGCGATGCCGTATTGGCCGGTTTTCAGCCCGCTTAACACACTCAGGAAACCGGTGGGCAGGCCCGACGACGTGCTGATGGGCACGCTGCCGACCTGGCCGCCGTTTTTGGCGGAGGTCTTGTCCAGCGAATATTGGGTGGCCAGGGCGGCGAAACTTGCGCCGTGCTGCAGGCGGGCCTCCAGTTGCGTGGCCAGCGTCTTGGTCTTGACCAGAATAATGCGCACCTGGTCCGACTGGGGCTGGGCAAACAGGCTCGCGTTTTGCTGATAGTACTGCTTGACCACGGCCGCCGAGGGTGGGGCGACATGGGCCGTCTCCTTGTTGAAGGCGGTCTGCAGGATCTGCTGGTCGGTCAGAAAACTCTGGAACTGCGTCAGGGTCAGGCCGTAGGACTTCAGCTGCGCGATGAGTCCCGTCTTTCCGCCCGACGCGGACTCCAGCTCGGTCACCAATCCCTGCGCTTCTTTGGCGGCCTTCTGCCGGGTGATGAGATGGTGGCCGAGCGTCCACTGTTCCACCGCGCTCCACACCATCAACTGCTCCACCTGCGACTTTTTGTCGGCCTTATCGGTCGGCAGCTTCTGACCGCTCAACAGTCCCAGGCCGTCGACGGTCTGCTGCCAGGCGGCGTTGGTGATGGCTTGGCCGTTGACCGTGGCCAGCACCGCCGCCGAGGGATTGGCCGCCGGCCCACATCCCGCGACACCGATGCCTAAGGCCAGCGCCATGGCGCTGCCCGCGATCACCCGTCTCTGCGCCCGCATGAAGAACCTCCTCTTTCGACGATTGGCGATGAAAACGCCGTGCGCGCTTGGCTGCTCCGCGCGCGCCACAGCGGAGAGTTCTGCCCGGCCCGAACGCGCGTGTGGCGACGACGCCGACTGGGCACCTCCCCACCATACTCCGAAATCGACGGGAAAACACATGGAGAACGCTTGGTGTCTCCTGGGTAAAGCCGGCAATCCCTGGGCTCGGGGGCGAAATTTGCCGGACGGCGGCGCATTGGTCAGCGCCTCGGCCGCTCTTCCCGCACAGATTTGACCCGTCGCCGCGATGGCCTACGATGTAAGGAGCGCAGGCGCGGCGACAAGCCGCGCAGGTCGCGCTCAACGAGGAGGCAGACGCTATGGCCGCGCCGGTCCGCTCCCGATGCGCGTGGGTGCCCGCCACCGACCCGCTTTCCATCGCCTATCACGACGCCGAATGGGGCGTGCCCCAGCACGACGACCGGACCTTGTTTGAGCTGCTGGTGCTGGAAGGCGCGCAGGCGGGCCTGAGCTGGCGCATCATTCTGGCGCGGCGGGACGGCTATCGGCAGGCGTTTGCCGGATTCGACCCGGAGCGCGTCGCGGCTTTCGGGGACGAAGAGGTGGAGCGGCTGCTGCGCGATGCCCGCATCGTCCGCAACCGGGCCAAGGTGCGGGCGGCGGTGGGCAATGCCCGCGCCACGCTCCGGATTCGGGACCGGCATGGTTCCCTCGACGCGTTTTTGTGGGGTTTCGTCGGCGGTCGACCGGAGGTTCACCACTGGACTCGGGCGGACCAGGTGCCGGCGTCCACGCCGACGTCGACGATGATGAGCCGGACGCTTGTGCAGGCGGGCTTCCAGTTTGTCGGACCCACCATCTGCTACGCGTTCATGCAGGCGGCGGGATTGGTGATGGACCACGAGGTCAACTGCTATCGGCATGCGGAGCTGTCGCCGTCCTGACCGCGAGCGGGCCCGACAACGGCCGGGGTGGCGCTCCGCATCCCCTCGCGCTGGCCGGCCGGTCTGATGGCCGGGGCGCATCCCGACGACGGCCAGAGCGGCCCGCCGACAAACGCGCCGGTCTCGTTCCGGCGGCCGTGGGGGACGCCGTGCCCGCCCACGTCCCCATGATCCGGACAGTGGTGAGACATGCCTTCCGTCGGTCGCCCCGGTGGGGCAGACTTCACTGGCGGTTTGACCGCGCCGAGTGGCCGCGGCAAGAACGGTCTCGTGGGGGGTGGGGCGGTGGGGGCGCTGCCGGCTGAGCTGGCCCTTGCGTCGGCTCTGCTCCATCTCGGCTGGAATACGGCGCTGCGCCGCACCGCCGGCAATCTCCGCTTTCTCTGCCAGCAGACGCTGGCGGGCGGCGTGCTGGGCGTGTGCATCGCCCTGGTGGTGGGCTCCCGCAACCTGGCGCCGGCAGCCGGTTGGCTGGCGGCGACCGTGCTCATCCACGCGGTGTATTTTTGGGCGCTGGCCAGCGCCTACCGACGCGGAGCCCTGAGCGTGGTCTATCCGCTGTCCCGGGGCGGGTCGGTGATCCTGGTGCCGGCGCTGGCCGTGTGGTGGTTCGCGGAAATTCCGGGCGCTTGGGCTTGGGTGGGGATGGCGCTGGTGGCGGTGGGGATGATGGGGACCGTGTTGGCGCGAGGCGTGGCTGTGCGGCGGGACGTGGTTCTCTGGGCCCTCCTGGTGGCTCTCACCATCACCGGCTACTCGCTGGTGGACAGCCATGCCATGCACCTGGTGACGCCCCCCGCGTATGTGGCCGCCCAGTTCCTGGGCGCGGGCCTGCTGCTGGCGCCGATGGCACGCCGCGTCACCGCGGAGGCACCGCTCTGGATGGCGATGCTGAGTGGAGCCGCCAGCCTCGTTTCCTACTTACTTTTGCTCTACGCCTATCAGCTGGCGCCGGTGGGTCCGGTGTTGGCGCTGCGCCAGCTGGCGCCGGCGCTGGCGCCGCCGGTGGGATGGCTTTTCTTACGTGAGCGCCTGTCATGGGCCGGTGCCGCGGGGGCGCTTTCGGTGGCGGCCGGCGGCGCGCTTCTGATCTGGCATTGAGACGCCGGTCGCCGGCGGCTTCCAAAAGGGCAAGCCGGTGCTATAGAGTAAGGGAGACGGGCGACGGGAGGCGACGGGTGTGAATTTTGACTTGACCCAGGAGCAGCAGCTGATTCGAGAGACGGTGCGGGCCTTCGCCGACGAGGTGGTCCGTCCCGGCGCCGCGGCTCGGGATGAGACGGGAGAGATGCCCTGGGCCATCATGCAGGAGATGGGCCGACTGGGGTTTCTGGGCCTGCCGTTTCCGGAGGAGTGGGGCGGGTCGGGTGGCGACACATTGAGCTACGCCGTGGCGGTCGAAGAGGTGAGCCGCGTCGACGCCTCGCTGGGTCTCGGGTTTGCCGCGCACGTGTCGCTGGGCTGCTCGCCGCTGTACCTGTTCGGGACCGATGCGCAAAAGCGCCAATACTTGGTGCCCGCCGCGCAAGGGCGGTATTTGGCGGCCTTTGGACTCACCGAGCCCGAGGCCGGATCGGATGCCGGCGGGACGCAGACCGCGGCTGAAGAGACGGCGGATGGGTTTCGCCTGACCGGCACCAAGATTTACATCACCAATGCGGCGCATGCCGGCTACATCGTGGTCACGGCCCGCCATCGGCGGGGCATTGGGGCCTTCATCGTGCCGGCGGGCACGCCGGGCTTGTCCGTCCGGTGCGACTACCGCAAATTGGGGATGCGCTCGTCGGAGACGTGCGAAGTGCATCTGGACGGCGTGGGGGTTCCCGCCGACCACGTACTGGGCGATCTGACCCACGGGTTTCGCCAGTTCCTGGACATTCTGGACGGCGGGCGCATCAGCATCGGGGCGCTCGGGGTGGGTGTGGCCCAGGCGGCGCTGGATGCGACCGTCGCTTATGCGCAGACGCGGCGTCAGTTCGGGAAAACCTTGGCGGAATTTCAAGCCATCCAGTTCAAAATCGCGGACATGGCGCTGGAAGTGGAGTTGGCGCGCAACATGGTGTGGAAGGCCGCGTGGCTGAAGGACCAGCATCGGCCCTACGCCACCGAGGCGGCCATGGCCAAACTCTACGCTTCGGAGGCGGCCATGCGGGCGTCCCTGCAGGCCGTGCAGGTCCATGGCGGGGCGGGCTACATGCGCGACTACCCCGTGGAGCGATATCTGCGCGACGCCAAGTTGCTGGAGATTGGCGAAGGCACGTCGGAGATTCAGCGGCTGGTCATCAGCCGCGCGGTGTTGGGGGTGCGGTGATTCGCAGCGTGCCGGCTTGGGCGGCCGCGCAGCCGGCCGGTCATCCGGCTCGGGCGGCTTGGGATCGAGCCGGTCGTCTGGCCGTTCTCCTGGCCGCCCGCCCGGATCCGGTCAGTGTCGCCACCATTGATCCCGCGCTGTGGCTGGCCGTGTGGATGGTGGGGCGCCCCGTCCGGTGGCATGCCGACGGGCTCCGGGGATTGCCGGCGATCGTGGCGGCGGCCTCACCGGGAGCGTTGCCGGATCCCGAGGCGCCGGCCTTGATCTGGCCCCGGACGCGGGGGGAATGGGTGTTCAGCCACCGTGCCCTCGGGGCGGCGGTGGCAGAGACCGCCGCCCTGGGGGCGCATGGACGGGGCCTGCCCGGGCCGTTGGCAGCGGTGCAGGCCTGGGCAAGCTGGGCGCTGGGCCGGCCATTCGGGGAGGGGCCGTGGTGGCGCCCGCATCCCGAACATCCCGGCCGGTACACGGATGGAGCGGTGTCACGGGCGTTTGCCCCCGAGTTGCTGGGCATCTACGCCGGCGCGGGGGAGATTGAGCGGCCCAGCACGTGGCAGGAGGGCCGGAGGGTGCGCAGCACCCGCCTGTACGCCGGCTGCTGGGTGGGCAGGGAGATGCGTCCGGGCGTCTTCGCGGGCGGCTGGTGCATGCTGGAGACAAGAGAAGCGGGGGGCACTCATGCAGGCTGTACAGGCCAGTTTGGCGGGCACCGTGTTTCGGGTGCTGGTAAAGGTGGGGGATGTGGTGAAGCCGGGGCAGGAAGTGGTGACACTGGAGTCCATGAAGATGGAGATTCCGGTCGAGAGTGAGGTGGCGGGCACCGTGGTGGAGGTGGCGGCCAGCGAGGGCGTGTTCGTCAATGAGGGCGACCCGCTGGTGATTGTGGACACCGAATCCGGGCGTCCGGCATGACCGAGGAGGAGCTCCGGCGCGAGCGGGCGCGCGCACGGGCGGGTGGCCCGGCCCGCTATCACGATCGCTTGGCGGCGGACCACAAGCTGGATGTTCGTCGGCGCCTGGAACTGTTGCTGGATCCGGGCTACGTGGAGGACGGATTGTTTGCCAATGCCCTGGCCGACGACCTGGCCGCCGACGGCGTCGTCACGGTGGCGGGCACCATCGAGGGCCGAGCCGTGGTCGTGATGGCGAACGACCCGACGGTCAAGGCCGGATCCTGGGGCGCCCGCACCGTGGAGAAGATCCTGCGCGTGCAGGAGCAGGCCCTGGCGCGCGAATGCCCCATCTTCTACCTGGTGGACTCGGCCGGCGCCCGCATCACCGACCAGGTGGCCATGTTCCCCGGCCGCCGGGGCGCCGGCCGCATCTTTTACAATGAAGTGGCGCTCTCCGGCCGGGTTCCCCAGATCTGTCTGCTGTTTGGACCCTCGGCGGCCGGCGGCGCCTACATCCCGGCGTTCTGCGACGTGGTCATCATGGTGGACCAGAACGCTTCCATGTATCTCGGATCGCCCCGCATGGCGGAGATGGTGATTGGGGAGAAGGTGTCGCTGGAGGAGATGGGGGGAGCACGGATGCACTGCACCGTGAGCGGCACCGGCGATCTCCTGGCGCCGGATGAAGAGACCGCCATCGCCTGGGCGCGGCAATATTTCGGATACATGCCCCAGAACTGGCATCGCGAGCCGGCGGTGGTGGCCGCGGCCGCCCCCGAACCGGTGGACCTGGATGCGCTGGTGCCGGCCAATCAAAATGTGCCCTTTGACGTCAAACAATTGATTCGCGGTCTGGTGGACCAAGGATCATTTCTGGAATTGAAGCCGCTCTGGGCCGCCGAAGTGGTCATCGGCCTGGCCAGGCTGGAGGGGCGCCCGATCGGTGTGGTGGCCAATCAGTCCAAGGTCAAAGGCGGCGTGCTGTTTGTGGACTCGGCCGACAAGGCGGCTCGCTTCATCACGCTCTGCGACGCCTTCAACATTCCCCTGCTGTTTCTGGCCGACGTGCCCGGCTTCATGATCGGCTCCCGGGTTGAGCGGGCCGGCATCATCCGCCACGGCGCCAAGATGGTGGCGGCGGTGTCGGAGGCCACGGTGCCCAAGATCTCGGTGGTGGTGCGCAAAGCCTATGGAGCGGGGCTGTATGCGATGGCCGGTCCCGCTTTCGGTTCCGATGCGGTGCTGGCCCTGCCCACGGCCCAAATCGCCGTGATGGGCCCGGAGGCGGCGGTCAACGCCGTCCACTTCAATCACATTCAGGAGCTTGCGGAGTCCGAGCGACCGGCGTTTGTGGCGGCGCGGCAAGCTGAATATCAGGCCGACATCGATATCCTCCGCTTGGCGGCGGAATTGGTGGTGGACGAGCTGGTGGAGCCCAACCGGCTTCGAGACGAGCTGGTGCACCGGTTTCGCTTGTCCCAGAACAAGGGCCGGGCGTTCAGCGAGCGGCGCCACCCGGTCTATCCGGTGTGAAGCCGGCGGGGGAGCCGGATCGGCCGTGTGCATGGTGCCGGAGTTTCCGGCGCCGCTGAGGGCGCCGTCCGTGTCCCGTCCCCATATGCAAAGGAGGCGTCAAGATGTCTCTGGAATTGCCAAGAGAGGTCACGATTCGAGACGTGTCGCCGCGAGACGGATTGCAGGCGGAACCGCGCGTGCTCTCGACAGACGACAAGCTGCTTTTGATTGACGGGCTGGCCCGGGCCGGCGTGCCCCGGATTGAGGCTACGTCCTTTGTCAATCCCCAGCTGCTGCCCCAGCTGGCCGACGCCGAGGACACCATGGGGCGCCTGACGCGCCGGTCGCGCACCCAGTACTCAGTGCTGGTGCCCAACGTCAAAGGCGCGGAGCGCGCGGTCGCGCACGATCCGGATGAATTGACCGTCTTCGTCTCGGCCAGCGAAACCCACAACTGGAAGAACGTCCACCGCACGATTGCGAGTTCCCTGGCGGAATTTCAGACCGTCACCGATCTGGGTCGCAGCCATGGCATCCCGGTGGGCGCCGTCATCGTCACGGCGTTCGGCTGCCCTTATGAGGGCGCGGTGCCGGCGTCCACCGTCGTGGACTTGGCTTATCGGCTCTATGGGCTCGGCATCCGGGAAATCACCCTGGGCGACACGGTGGGCGTGGCGAATCCCGTCATGGTGCAGGAGCGCATTCGTCTCATCCGCAACAGTCTTCCGGGCCTGAACTTGGGCCTGCATTTTCACGACAACCGGGGCACGGCGTTGGCCAACCTGCTGGCGGCGGTCGACGCCGGTGCGACATACTTCGACACCGCACTGGGTGGGACCGGCGGGTCGCCGTTTTCCCCCGGGGCCGGCGGCAATCTGGCCACGGAAGACGCCGTCTATCTGCTGGAGGAGATGGGCGTCGACACGGGCATCAATCTCGACGCGCTGTTGGCGTTGGGGGACCGTCTGAGCCATTGGCTGGAGCATCCGCTGCCGTCCCGGGTGCGGCAGGCGCGCGGACGCATGGTGCCGGTGGGCAAAGAGGGGACATACCATGACCAAGAGTGACGGGTTAAGCTCCGTCCTGGTGGAGCGGGGCCCGGTCGCCACCGTCCGCCTGAACCGACCGGAGCGTCGCAACGCGCTCGACTCCCCCACGATTGAACGGCTCATCGCGGTCCTTGGGGAGTTGGGGTCCGATCCGGCGGTGCGGGTCATCCGCCTGACGGCCGCGGGTGATCGGGCGTTTTCCGCCGGAGCCGACCTGCATGAGGTGGAATCCATCAACGGCGTGGAGGGAATGCGGCGTTATTTCGGGGGGATGGCCAGACTGTTGGAGGCGCTGTCCGCGTGTCCGAAACCGGTGCTGGCGGCCGTCTTCGGCTACACCTTGGCCGGCGGCATGGGCATGGCCGCGGGGGCCGATCTGCTCTGGGCCGCCGATGACACGGTGTTTGGCCTGCCCGAGGTGAGCATTGGACTGTTTCCCATGGTGGTGATGGCGGCCATCAGCCGTCACATCGGTCGCCGCCGCACACTGGAACTGGCCTGGAGCGGAGACCGGATCGATGCGGCCACCGCCGAGCGATGGGGCCTGGTGAACCGCGTCGTGCCCCGCGCCGCGTTGGAAGAGGAGAGCCGGGCCTATTGCGAGCGGTTGGCGACCAAGAGCCCCTTCATTGCGGCCTTGGGCAAGGAAGCCCACAATCAGATGGCGGATCTGCCCTATCCGCAGGCGCTTCGGTATTTGCGGGACATGGTGAGTTTGGTGGCGCTGTCGGAGGATTCTCGGGAGGGCATTCGGGCGTTCTGGGACAAGCGCGACCCCTTGTGGCCCAGCGTGCCCACGGACGGATCGGCGGACGCGGATCCTTAGGCTCTGCCAGAGCCATGGCAGCCGAAGCAGCCAAGGTCGGCGGCGGGCAATGTTCGCGTCATCTTATCGGGGCGGGAGGATCGGCAATGTCCAACGCCCGGGAGGGCGCGACGGTCCTGGAGACGTCGCGCCTTCGGCTTCGGCGCATGATGTCGGAGGATGTTGACGAACTGCTGCGCATTTTCGCCGACCCGGTCGCCATGCAGTATTATCCGAGCACCCGGGATCGGCCCCAGGTGGAAGACTGGGTTCGTTGGACCCAGGACAATTACCGCCGTTTCGGCGTCGGTCTCTGGGTGGTCGAGGCGAAGGACACCGGGGCGTTTTTGGGCCAGTGCGGCATCGTCCCGCAGGCGGTGCACGACGTCGTCGAATGGGAAATCGGCTACCTGTTTGTGCGGGCGCACTGGGGCCACGGCTATGCGACCGAGGCGGCCCGAGCCTGCCGCGACCATGGGTTCCTGCGGCTTGGGGCGCCGCATCTGATTTCGCTCATCAATCCCGCCAACACGCCGTCGATCGCCGTGGCGCGGCGAAACGGCATGCATGTGCGGGAACGGGCGCTCTTCCATCAGCAAGAGGTGGATGTCTACGTCATCACCCGGGCGGAGTGGGTCGCGCTCACCTGACGGCCCGGCCGCTCCAACCGCTCGTGCGGTCGCGCCGCGCGATCCGGCCTCCTGCGGATGGGTGCGGACCTCTGGCCGGGAGGCGGCGGCGCGCCCGGAGGCTTGCCGTCGGCCCGGCGGGCGTGGCAACGGGACAGGCCCCACCTGCGATAGCGGATGAGTTTCCCGGCGGCCCTGGCGCCGGTTTTCCCGAGCCGTGGCGGCCGCATCGAAGGCGCGGAATGCCTGTTGGACGCTTTGGGCGCGCAGCGCGACATGCCCGCCACGAGTCGGCCGACGAGACTCGCCCCCTCCCGGCCAGGGGGTCTGTTCTGGCCGCCCTTGGGGTGCCTGTCGCGGCACGCGGGCCACACCCGGGCTGCCGCCATCGGCGCCCGCCGATGATGGATTCCTGGCGCCGGGACCGTCCCGGGAGGGAAATGATGGGGACCACTCCACGCTGTATGATAGTTCTATGAGCGATGCGCCGCACCCGGGGACAACCCGATGGACACCGTATCAGAGAGCTGACCACATCGTTTGGATCCCGAAGTGTCGGCGCAAGATCCTCGTGGGCGAGGTGGACACCGCCGGCAAGGCGCTCATCGGCGAATGCCGCGACCGGCATGGCTTTTGGCTACCGGCCTTGGAGACAGATGTTGATCAGGGGCATTGTTCCGTGTCGGGTCCACCCCGACGGGCTCCGGCCACGATGAAGGGCCCACTCGGGGGGTAGACATCGCGCGGGCTTTCGGAGCGCTTTCGAGGCTCAAGCGTCTTTGTGGGCGGGAACAGCCTTGGACCCCAGCATGGCTATGGGGGCACGGCGGGTACGATCCCGGCGGAGGCCGGCCGTTGCTATATCCAGGCGTGCCAAGGACAATGGCCGCCCTTCGGCGGGCTTTCATCCCATGCCCTGAAGGCGCTCGGTAATCCCGCGCCGTTCTATAAGAGTCGAACAGGGGCCGCGCCTCGGCGCGGCCAAGGAGGGGAAGTCCATGGCCGACACCGTTTCGGAACGGTATCTGGAACACTTGACCGACGGCGATCTGGCCGTCATCGTCCGGGCGGCGAACGAGGCGGAGCGGGTGGGGATTACAGCCGACGATCTGCGCGCCCACCCCGAACAGATCGAGCGCTGGCTGTCGCACCCCGCGTTGTTTCGCAGCCTCTTTCCGGACGATGGGCCCGAGTTGGCGCCGTTCTTGTCTCCGTTTCTGCTGTTTTTGGCGGTGATGTCGCGGGTCCATGCGGATCTGCAGACAGCGACGTCCGTGCAGGAGTGGGTGGGCCCGCGGCAGCGTTTGTTCGTGTTTGACGTAGAGCCGCTGCGCGCGTTCCTGTCCGCGCCGGGCCGCCGCCTCTTTCTGGCGGAACTCTTGGCATCCTATACGCACGTGGCCAGCGGCGCCGTGCGTGTGCGGACGGGTCGCGGGTGGCGGCGGCGCCGGATCAGCGAACTGAATTTGGTGCAATTGGCCGGCTGGGCAGAGGTCGCGCCGGAGAACCAGCGGGCCTGGGTCTACCGGCGGCTCGGGGATCTGGCGCTGTTCCTGGCCGGCGTCTTTCCCGACCATGTGGTGCGCTACCCGCCGTTGGACGGAGCGGCCCGGCAGCGGGTGCTCCGCATCGTCCGTCTGGAACACGAGGCCGTGGAGGAAGACGACGTCATTCGGCTGCTGGAGGAAGTGGGTCGCCGCTGCTACGAAGCGGCGCTGCAATGGCTGCCGGTGGTGACCGTGAGCATGAGGCCTCTGCAGGAGGTGGCGCGCGACGTCACGGCGGCTCGCCGGGTGCTGAATGTGGCGGTGGATCGCTATCTCCTGCCGCAGCGGGTGCAGTGGTTTCCGAACTGGGGCGCCTGACATTGGGGGAAGACGGGCGGTCAGGATTCGCATCGGGGGCAGGAAAGGGAGATTCCCTTCCGGGCGGCTTCGGATGGCGGCGGCCGGGGGTACGTGGGTAGGGGTGGCTCGTCGCCCAAGACAGCGGGTGCGGACGCCCGAGGGCAAGCACCGCGGGCCAGTGCCGACGGGGCGCCCGGACCGCCGAGGCGGACTGGGCCGCCGGGCGGAGCATAGTCCGGAGCCTTCGGCGGGGGCGGCGGCCGGAAGAGGACGGATCGAAACGCCGGCAGCCCCGGAGCCGGTCCGAGGGGCTCGCTCTGCCCGCCGATAAAGGTGGTGGGGGCGGCGCCCGAGAGCGCGAGGACGCCGGGATGACCGGCGAGCGCAAAATGTGGTGGGCGCCGCGGGATCGCACGGAGATTGGTGCATCGCGCTCAGGTTTTCGCCTATAATAGAACGGAAGTTCTATTATAGGCGGCGTGGTGAAGACGGCATGTTTCTCAGCTTTGAACTCCGGCAGTTGACGGTCGACGCGGCATCCTATCCGGCGCCTTTTGCCGTGATGCGCAATGGGCAGGTGTTTGATGCCAGCGCGGATCTCTGGGATTTGGGCGTGGACTGGGGGATGCCGGCCCGGGAAATCCGCTGGCGGATTCCTGAGGCGCTGGTCATCACCGGATCGTCTGCCGACGACCGGGAAGCTCTGCGCGCGCTGGAGCAGGACATCGGCTCCTGGGGCACGGCCTTCGCGCTGAATGATCGGCGCTATGGATGGATTCAGCTGGCGGCGCCGGAACCGGATGACTGGCGCCGTCTCCAACAGATGCTGGTGCCGGAACGGGCGGCTTGGGTGACCGGCGGCGTGGCCTCCCACCCCTTGCTGGCTCGCTGGGTGACGCGGGCCGGGGCGGCGCTCCGCTTGCCCAATTGGCAGGCGAATGGGTTCCGGTGCTGGGTCTGTCCGCCCGAGGAGACGGGGCGGGGGTGGGCCACGATGCCGCTGAGCGCAGTGCCCGCCTCCACGGCCGATCGCCGTCGCTGGCGGCAAGAAGGCCTTCGGCGAGTGGGCGAAGTGGACGGACTGGCGTTCCGATTGGCCGGCCTGCCGGCCGGCGGCGCGCGCCTCAATCCGGTGCGGGTGGAACGCGCTTTTGCCGAACCGCTCCGCGTCGGGGTGCCGGCCACCTTGGAGCAAATGACGCGCCGTCTGGCGCAGCTGCTCCAGGAACGCCGACAGGCCGCTCGACGGCTGGCGTTGATGTGGTCGGCCGAAGAGGGCGCGCCGGTGACACGGGAGCGGCGCTGGCCGACGGGAACGGCCGACGCCCGCATTCTGACGGCGCGATTATGGACGTTGAGCCAGCCCTGGCCGCCCACCCCGCCGGTGGCGCTGGCGGTGGAGGCTTTGGAGACGGAGGCGGCCACACCGGCTCAGTTGACGTGGTGGGAAGCGGCCGGGGTGCGGCGGCCCGCGGATCAGCCGCGGACGGCGCTGGCGGCCTCGGCGCGCGAGACGCGCTTCAGTTTTTGGGATCCCTGGCGGCGGAGGAGGGATTGAGATGGCTCAGAGGACGGCGAAAGCCGTTTCGGGGCGCCCGGGACGCTTCGATGTTCAGGTGATTGGAGGAGAAGACGGGGAGCCGCGGGAGTTTTTCTGGCGGGGACGCTGGCGGCGCGTCCTGCGGGTGCAGGAGGCCTGGGTGGACGCCGGAGCCTGGTGGGCGGGGGAGGCCCCATGCTGGTTCTTCCGGGTGGCAACCGAGGAGGGGATGTACGAACTGGCGAGTGAGCATCCGGAGGATTTTCCGTCCCGGCCGCGGCCGTTGCCCGCGCGGCCGTCGCCATCCTGGCTGTATCGGGTGTATGACTGATGGCGGATGCGCCCGGCGTGCTGTGGCATGTTCATTCCGCGTTCTCGTTTCTGGACGGGGCCAGCTCCCCGGAAGTGCTGGTGGCGGCAGCGGCCGCTCAGGGCGTCTCGGTCATGGCGCTCACCGACACCCACCGGCTCTCCGGCCTGGTGGAGTTCTTGCGCGCGGCGAAGAAGGCGGGCATCAAACCGGTGGCGGGAGTGACCGTGCATCTGCGGGCGGGCGGGGTTTTGGTGCTGCTGGCGCCGGATGCGTCCCGGTATCGCCAGCTCACCCGTCTGGTGACGCACGCCCATGTGGATCATGTGCGCGGCGTTCCGCTGGTGGAGGACGCCGCGTTGGAACGCTGGGGACCCGGATTGGTGGCGCTGAGCGGAGGACGGCGCGGCGTGTTGGACCGGTTGATCTACGCCGGACAGTGGCAGCAAGCGCTGGAAAGGGCGCGATGGCTTCGCGGGATCTTTGGCTCCGACTGCTATCTGGAAGTGGGGGCGGGATGGCTGCCGGGAGATCGCGCCGTGCGGACGGCGCTGGCCGAACTGGGGGACCGGCTTGACCTTTCGCTGGTGGCGGCGCCGGAAGTGCATCACGCATACCCGGAGGACTTTGCCCTCTACGATCTGCTGGTGGCGGTGCGGCACGGCATTGCCGTGGAAACCCCCCACCCTGACCGGCCGCTCAACGGCGAGGGCTATGTCAAGGGAAGGGAGGCGGTGACGCGGGCGCTGGGCCCGTGGGCGCGTCCAGCCTGGGCGGCCGCCGACGCTTTGGCCGAACGCCTGGAGCCGCCCGACTTATTGGGACGATCGCGGCGGCCGCGTTTCGGGGTTGACGGGAAAGAGGCCGCGCGGCGCCTGGAGCGGCTCACCTGGATCGGGGCGCGCCGCCGTTACGGGGAGAGGCGCCGAGCAGTGGCCGCCCGCATCCGCCATGAGCTGCGCATCATTGAGGATCTGGGCTTCCAGGACTACTTTCTGGCGGTGGAGGAGGTGGCCCGGTTCGCTCGCAGCCAGGGGATTCGCTTCGCCGGCCGCGGTTCGGCCGCCGACTCGGTGGTGGCATACTGTTTGGGCATCACCCAAGTGGATGCGTTCTCGCGTCAGCTGCTGTTCGAACGCTTCTTGAGCCGGGAGCGAGCCGAAACACCGGACATCGATCTGGACTTTGACGCTGCCCGCCGGGACGAGGTGGCGGACTATGTGCGCCGGCGGTTCGGCGCCGAGCGGGTGGCTGCCGTGGCGACATATCAGACGTTCCGAGCGCGCCTGGCGATCCGGCAGATCGGCAAGGTCCTCGGCTTTCCTCCCGGCGACCTGGATGACTTGGCCAAGTCGCTGCCCCCGCGTCCACTGGGGCAGCTGGCCGAGACGTGGGAGGAGATTCCGGAACTGCGTGTGCTCAACCTTTCCGGCCCCGCCCGTCAGCTGATTCATTGGGCGGTTCGGGCAGAGGGCCTGCCGCGGCACATCGGCACCCATCTGGGCGGCCTCGTCATCAGCAGTGATCCGCTGGAAGAGGTGACGCCGTTTGAGACTTCCGCCAAGGGGGTTCAGCTGGCTCAGTTTGATAAGCGGGATGTGGAGGAACTGGGGTTGTTGAAGTTGGACCTGTTGTCTCTGCGCACATTCACCGCCGTCGAGGACACGGTTCAGACCCTGCGCCGCACCTTGCCCACCTTCGAGGAGGACCGCATCCCGCCGGCTGATGCGGCCGTCTACCGGCGTTTGCAGGCGGCGGACAGCATTGGCGTCTTTCAATTGGAGAGTCCGGCTCAACGGGCGCTGGCCCGCCGCCTGCAGCCGGATCGCTATGAGGATATCGTGGCCAGCCTGGCTTTGATTCGTCCCGGGCCCATCAAGGGCAATATGGTGGACCCCTTTGTGGCGCGCAGACGGGGGCGGGAACCGGTGCGCTATCCCCATCCGGATCTGGAGCCTATTCTGCAGAAAACCTACGGCGTGGTGCTGTTTCAGGAGCAGGTCATCGCCATCGCCAGCCAGTTGGCCGGTTTCACGCCGGGGGAGGCGGATCAGCTGCGGCGCGTGATGACCCACGGGCGCTCGGCGGCCGAGATGGAGCGGTTGGGCCGACAGTTCAAGGCCAAAGCCGTTGCCCGTGGCATTTCCACCGCGGTGGCGGATGAGGTGTTTGCGCAGATGGTCGGCTACGCCAGCTACGGATTCAACGAGGCGCATGCCGCGGCGTTTGCCGAGACGGCCTATCGCACCGCCTACCTGCTGGATCGCCATCCGGGTCCTTATTTGACGGGGCTGTTGAACGCCCAGCCGATGGGGTTCTACCCCTTGGACGTGCTGGTGACGGAGGCGCGGCGGCGCGGGTTAGCCATCCTGCCGGTGGATGTGCAGGCGAGCGAAGAGGCGTTTCGGTTTGACGAGTCGGTGCCGGGCATTCGGGTGGGGCTTGGCGCCGTCGTCGGCTTGGGAGCAGGCGCCGCGCGCCTGATCGCCGCCCGTGCCGCGGGACCGTTTCGCCACCCGTTGGAGATATTGGAGCGCGCCGGCCTTTCGGTCGACCTGAGTGCGGCTCTCATTCGCGTGGGGGCGCTGGACAGCTGGGAACCGGACCGGGAACAGCTCCTCACGGCCCTTTTCTGGCGAAACCCGCTGGGGCTTCCCGCGGTGGAGCGGGGCCGTCCCTGGCCGCTTTCCGAACGGCTCTTCTGGGAATACCGCGTGTTGCGCTTTGGCCAGTCGGAGCAGGTGATGGCCCTTTGGCGCTCCGCCCTGACCCAAGCCGGCTGCCGGCCCAACGCCGAAGCGGAGAGACTGGCGGATGGCGAGCCGGTACGCGTGGCGGGAACTCCGGTCCGCCCTCACCGTCCTCCCACGCGAAGCGGACGGCTGATGGTGTTCTTTTCACTGCTGGATGAAACCGGTCTCCTGGATGCGTCCATGGACGAGGCGCATTATCGGCGTTTCGGCCATCTCTTGTTTTCGGCCCGGCATCGGGGTCCGCTGATGTGTTCGGGCAGGATGCAGCGGGCCGCCCTGCACGTCACGGCCGTCGCGCCGTGGCCGCCCTCGAAGGCGGCCGATGCGGCCGCCTTCTGACCGCGCCGTCCGCCCCGAACGCCGGGAGTTCCCGACCGCGATCCGGAACGCCCCCGCCGCCGCGATTCAGCGCAATCTCCGCAGAGCCGTCCACAGGTCCTCATCCTCGTCGCCGAGCCGCCAGATGGCGACGCCCCCCAGATGGTCCTGGTTGGCCAGTTGGATCTTGAATGCGTCGCTGTATCCGTTCTCGTACCACACGGTATGCGTCACACCGTTGGCCACGTAGGTGAACGTGGCTTCGGCAGCGGCACTGTCCCAGGCGATGGGCACGCCGGCCTGGGCGGCTTCGGCCGCCGCCTCGGGGTCATGCACCTCATAGGCGCCGTTGGCCGACCAGTTGTACCCATACACCGCGAGGCCCAACAGAATTTTGGACGCGGGCATCTCGGCGACAGCGTACCGGGTGACGGCGTCCACCCAGGGCATGGGGGCGATCGGCCCCGGCGCCGACGTGTTGTCGTGATCGTCATAGGTCATCAGGACAACGTAGTCGGCCGACCGGCCGAGACTTTGATAGTTGTAGGCGTGGTAGGCGTTTTGATTGCTGGTGCGCGGTCCCACGGCGACAATGAGCTTTTTGCCGACGGCGTGCAGGGCGCGGGCGAGATCGGCGGTGAAGACGTCGAGTCCGGTTTCGTCGCTGTTTGATAATCCCTCGAAATCGATGTTAAAGCCGGCATAGCCATCCGCTTGGGCCCTGTCCACCAACGCCTGAATCACTTGCTGGCGCAGGCCGGCGTTGACCAGGATGGCATCGTTGCCGTTGCCGTTGATCACGAGGGGATAGATGGCGACACCGCGGGCGGCGCACCAGGCGCGGACGCCGGCATGCTGATAGCCCAGCGCATGCAGGGTCCCATCGGCCCTCGCCGAGTACCAGAGGGGAGCAATGGCCGTCACCTGAGCCGCATGGGCGGCCAGACTGGCCTGAGACGCGGCCGAGGTCGGCGTGTACTGGGTGTAGTAGCCCAGAACGAACGGGGAGGAATTGGCCGACGGCGGCGAACTCGTCGGGGCGGGGGAGCCGGACACGGGGGCGGGCACGGCCCCCGCGCCGGGGGGAGGCGGGGCGGCCGCCGTTCGGGGTCGGCTTTTGGCTGGGGAGGCCGTCGCCGGCCGCCGGCCCGTCCCGACCATCGAGGCCGCCGCGCGACCGTCCGCGGACTCGGGCCGGCCCGGCACCCGGAGATATCCTGGCAACAGGGCCGGGGCTGAACCTTCTCGGCCGACCCGAACCTTCGTGCGCAGCAGCACCAAGACGGGAGAGGGTTCCGGAGCGCGCACGCTCACGACCGCCGCCGGGTGCGCGCCGGTCGACGCCGCCGGGCGTAAGACCGGCCTCCCCGGGGCCGCCGGGGGGATCGGAGGAGCGTGAAGCGCGAGCGGCGATGGGGCGGCCCCGGGCGACGGGGCGGACAACCAGAGCGGCACGGCGGCCAGGATCAGGGCCGCCGGCCAGCGACGTGCATGCATCCAGATCCCATCCTGTTCCAGCCTCCGGAGTGAGCTGACGGGTGCGGCGGCAGGAATTTCGCCGGGCTTGCGCCTTGACCCCTGAAAATGGTTCCTCCGTACCGCTTGCGCGGATTCGGCGTCATTCCTGGATATCCAGGTGCTGGCGAGGATACCGGAAGGCGGGGGATTTGTCAGATGGCGGGGATGTCGCCCCGACCCGGTGGGGGGCGAATATGGGGCGCAACGGTCGGCTGCGCGGCTCGATCGACGATCTGTATAGAGGTGGGAGGAAACTCCAAACCGACAATGTGCGCCAACGGCGGGAAACTCCGGCCGCGGGGACGTAAACTGTCTGGAGAGGCGAGGATCCGACTTACGGGTCTCCATACGGCCAGAATTCCAAAGCGGGGGATGTGGGACGCGGACCGGCTGGGCTGAATGGCGGTCCCTGGAACTCCATCGCATGATCTTTCTCATCCGCAGTGCGGTGTGGGTGGGCTGTGCCGTGCTTGCGTCGGGGCAGCCCGCCGACAGCTGGGTGTGGGCCACCGCCGGGGTGGTGGTGGTGGGCGGCGGCGCGACGGCGCGGGCGGTGGGATATCCGCGCGTCAACCGCTTGCTGATTTTTGTCGACTGGTTGGCCATCACGGTGGCCATTCACCTGGCCGCTCCTACGAGCCCGGTCTTTGTCCTCTACGGACTGGAGTCGGTGGTGCTCACCGTGTACGGCGGCATCAGACTGACGGCCGTGGCGGCCGTCGTGTTCCCGCTGAGTCTCCTGGCCGCGCACTGGCCCGCCACCTCGCCGGTCCTGTGGTTCGAGATGTTTGCCGTGGCCGCCGCGTTGCTGGCGGCCGGGCTGATGGGTTCGGCCTTCGCCCGTCAGCAGCGCTCGCTGGCCCGAAACCGCCGGCGGCTGGTGGAGCTGGCGGGCCTGCGGGCCATTCAGGAGAGCCTGCTGCAGGATCAGCCGCTGGAGATGCTGATGTCCACCCTCGTGACCGAGAGCCTGCAGATGTTGGGGCTGGACATCGGCTATGTGGGACTGATGGAGGAAGGCGGCTGGATGTTGACGGCGGCCGCCATCGGCTTGCCCTCCAGCCTGTTGCCGTGGCGGTGGGATCCGTACACCAGCGAGCCCACCCGGACCGCACTGGAGACGCGGCAGCCGCAGATTGTCAACGAGCCCGATGTGATGCAGCGGACCGGGCTCGCCGTCCACGGCGTGCGGACGCTGGTGGTGGCGCCCATGTTTGACGGCCACAAGCCGGTCGGGGTGCTGGGGCTGGGGTCGCGGCGGCCGGAGACGTTGGACGTGGACGTCTTCCCCGTGCTGGACAGTCTGGTGGGGCTGGCGGTGGGGCAGATTCGCTTTGACCGCGAGCGGATGGCCGCTCGGACGCGGGGCCGCATGATCGCTTCGCTGGAGCGGGTCAGCCGCATCTTGAACAGCAACCTCAAGATGAATGTGCTGTTGCCGACGCTTCCCTCGGCGTTGGCCGAGGAGTTGCAGCCGGATGCGTTCTTTGTCGCCCTGCTGATCCCCGACGATCCGGCTCATGCCTACATCGCCTACATGTATGACGACGGCAAGGTGTATGAGCCGAAACTGGTCGACCTGAAGCCGGAAGGACCCACCGCGCAGGTCATGCGGGACGGGGAGCCGCGGCGGTTTCGCGGAGACGTGCCGGGGGCGTCGACGTTCGGATCCGGCCGCGAACCCATGGGCTGGATGGTGGCGCCGCTGAAGCACGAGAGCCGCGTCGTGGGGGCCATCAGCGCCCAGAGCTATCGCATGCTGTACAATCAGGACCATCTGGACTTCTTGTCCTCGGTGGCCAACCAGGCGGCCGTGGCGATTGAAAACGCCCGGCTGTACGAGCAGAGCGAGCAGATTGCGCTGACCGACCATCTCACGGGACTCGGCAATGACCGCCAGTTTGCCCGGGTGCTGGAGCGGTGCATTCGGGATGCCACGGACAAGGACGAGCCCTTGGCGCTGCTGATGATTGACTCGGACTCGCTGAAGCGCATCAACGACCGGTACGGGCACAACGCCGGCGACGAGCATCTGAAGCACTTGGCCAATGCGATTCGGCAGAACGTTCGCACCGACGACATCGCCTGCCGCTATGCGGGCGACGAGTTTGTGGTGCTGTTGCCGCGCACCGGACTCTCCGCGGCCGAAAAAGTGGCGCAGCGCATCTGCGCCGCGGCCGGCGAAGGCTTCCTGTGGCAGGGACGCCGGCTCAACGATCAATCGGTCAGCATCGGGGTGGCCGTCTATGAGCGCACGATGACGGGCGAGCAGATTTTCGCGGCCGCCGACCGGGCCATGTACGTGGCCAAACAGGCCGGAGGAAACCGCGTGGCGGTGGCCAGCTAACGCACGGACGGCGCTGCCGCCGGGTCCTTTACCGGCGCGGTTCGACAGGGCGTCCTGGGCGATTGAAACCGGCGCGGCGGCCCATGGATTTTGTGGCGGGCTGTACGGACGCTGGCGAAGCGGGCGGTTCGCCGGCTATAATAAGGGTGGATGAAGGTCGCGGGACCATGGTGCAGGCGGCGCTTGACCGGGGGCGAGGACGCTCGGTATAATACGGGAGCCGGGCGACCGGCACGATTTTCGTGGGGATGTAGCTCAGTTGGGAGAGCGCTTGAATGGCATTCAAGAGGTCAGGGGTTCGACTCCCCTCATCTCCACCAATTTGGCCCCATGGTCTAGAGGCCTAGGACACCACTCTTTCAAGGTGGTAACCCGGGTTCGAATCCCGGTGGGGCCACCAGTTTTGTGGGCCATTAGCTCAGTTGGTTAGAGCATCCGCCTTTTAAGCGGAGTGTCGAAGGTTCGAATCCTTCATGGCCCACCATTGTAAAGTTTGCAGGCCAGTAGCTCCAACGGTAGAGCAGCGGTCTCCAAAACCGCGGGTTGGGGGTTCGAATCCCTCCTGGCCTGCCAGTCTTTTACATCAAAGGCTTGCGGGTGTAGCTCAATGGTAGAGCCCCAGCCTTCCAAGCTGGACACGTGGGTTCGATTCCCATCACCCGCTCCAACTTTGGGGCGGTAGCTCAGTTGGAAGAGCACCAGATTTGCATTCTGGGGGTCGAGGGTTCGAGCCCCTTCCGCTCCACCAAGCATCCCTCCATCCCCCGACGCGGGTCGGCGCGGCGCCGCGGGCCCGGCTTGCGCAAGGCGCCAACGCCGGCCGCCGGCGCCGAGGCATCCGATTGCCGGCCCGCAGCGCTCCCGCCCGGGGGCGGAGTCTCTACCAACCGCCCAGGGCGTGCTCCAGATCGGCGATGAGATCGGCGGGATCCTCAATGCCGATGGATAGGCGGAGGAGATGGGGCGGCACGGAGCTGTCCGGACCTTCCACGGCGGCCCGATGCTCGACCAGGCTTTCCACACCGCCGAGCGAGGTGGCCCGCACGAAAAGCTGCAAGCGGCCGGCCACCTGGTGGGCGGCCTCAGCTCCCCCGCGCACCAGAAGCGCCAGCATGCCGCCAAAGCCGCCGTGCATCTGACGGGCGGCCACCTCATGACCGGGGTGGTCCGGAAGGCCGGGATAGAGAACCGCCTCCAACCGGGGATGGCCGTCGAAATGCCGGGCGAGGCTCAGCGCACTGGCGGAGGCCCGCGCATAGCGCAGCGCCAGGGTGCGAAGACCGCGCAGCACGAGCCACGCTTCAAAAGGGCCGAGCACGCCCCCGAGCAGGTTTCGCACCTGATTGACCTCCGCCCAACGCTCGTCCTGGTGTCGTGTCACCAGAACACCGGCCAAGACGTCGCTGTGGCCGTTCAGGTATTTGGTGGCCGAGTGCATCACGATGTCGGCGCCCAGATCCAGGGCGCGCAAGGTGACCGGTGGCGTAAAGGTGGCGTCCACCACCAAGGCCGCGCCCGCGGCATGCGCCGTCTGGGCCGTCGCCGCCACGTCAACCACGTCGCAGGTGGGATTGAGAACCGGCTCCACCCAGACCAGCGCGGTGGAACCGGGCCGGATGGCCGCCCGCAGCGCGCTCGGGTCGGTGGCGTCCACAAACGACACCTCGATGCCGCGGGTGGTCGCCAGGCGCCCCAGCCAGTTTTTGATGCCGTGGTACATCATGGTGGGGGCGACGATGTGCTCTCCGGTCCGCACCGTCTCCAGCACGGTGGTGGCCGCCGCCATACCCGATGCAAACGTGCGGGCCTCGGCGCCCCCCTCCAACTCGGCGAGGAGGTGCTCCAGCACGTCCGTGGTCGGATTGTGACCCCGGGCATAGAGGTAGTCTCCCATCAATTCATAGGCCGCATCGCGGGCAAAGGTGGTTGAGGGCTGCAGCGGCGGCACCACGGCGCCGGTCGCGGGGTCGAGGAAATGGTGAGCCTGGGCGAGCAGAGAATCCAAGCCGGGAGCGTCGTCAGTGGACATGGCCATCCTCCTCCATGATGGGCGCCGGTGGCCGGACCCATGGGTCGGCATGTGCCTTCACCGTACACCCCCGGAGCTCCTGCGCCGCGTGCTCAAACCGGGCAGGCAACCTGGGGCCGCGGTCTGCCGAGGCGAACATTGATAAATGGGCAAAAGACATGTTGTGCTGTGGTCCGCGCAATCGCCGCTCGGGAGGGACGTCGGCGATCCGCCCGGTCGAGCGGGCGGACCGGTGCGGAGAGGGGACCCTCTCATAGACAGGGCTGAGCCGTTGGCTGCGGCGCCCGCCCGTGGTCGGATGATGAAATCGAGCGCGCGGTGGCGCGGCGATGAGCTGCGGCCGGCGATTCCCCCGCCGAGCCCTTGGTGACGGTCACATGGGAAGAGCCGGAGGGGATCGCTCGGTGTGGGGGACGTTACGACCCGGCCATGCCCGGGGTGCCGCGCCACACCGGCCGTTTGCAACCCCACGCCCTCCGGGCCGCTGGCTCCGAAGACACAGCGGTGCCGTCCGTGCCGCGCGCCGATGCCCGCGGGACATCGGCGTCGGGGACGGTGCAACACCCCCTTACCCCGTCGGACCTTGTCCCGGCGGAGGAACCCGGCTTTCGCCTCGATGAAAACGGCAAGATCCGCGGGCGGCGATGGATGCTGGAGAGCGGCTCCACCGGTCGCGAGGACCCGCGCCGCGGCGGGTCCGGTTCGCCCATTGGGGCCGAAACCATCCCATCCGGTATCGAGCCGCTCCGTCGGAGTGCCCAGGGCGATCCGTGCCCGCCGCCGTGGCACCGCGATGTCGTGCAAGCCGGGACTGCAGCCTCGGCGAGAAGGTCGGCAGCTTGCAGCGGGCCTGTGACTGCCCGGGCGAGATTCGCCATCCGGATGTCCGCCCGGCGGATGCCACGGATCGGATGGTGACCCGCCCGACGACTCTCCCTCCCCGCGGAAGCCGACGGCGACCCGCGGAAGCCTGGCGATGGGCGGGCCGGAGACTTCGGGGTGGCCCGGCCGCGCGCCCTCAGCGGGTCCATGGTCGGCGACGGCCCCTTCTGGTACGTTGATGGGAACGGAGCCCTGCCGTCTGCGGTCAAGCGGACCGGCATCGCGTCCACGGGCGCCGGTCCCGCGCCCGAGCCGGGCCCGATTTGGGGCGACGGGTTGTACGCGCCGATGCTCCGGCATGTCACCCACGGGCGCCCGGACCCGGATCTCGACGGACCGGGCGACTTCGTCGACGAGATGCATGCCACGCCGGTGCCGTCCGGTCCGACCAGGAGACGCGGCGACGCGCGTCGGGCCGTGCCGCGCCTGCGGGCCACCGAACGGGACAGGCACCGGGAGGTGAAGCCGCCAGGCCGCGACGGGAAACTCGTCAATCCGGGGGTGCCCGCCAGTCGCTCCGTCGCTGGGTATCGCCCAGTGCCGGGCGAGAACGTGGCCCGTTGCTCTCGTCCGGCGTGCGGGGGCCCCGGGCCGATCGTGGGCGGGTCACGCCATAGGCCGAGCGGAGTTCTTTGTGCTCGGCGACCATCCCCCGCAACGGGGGACGGAGGGCGCCGCGCCGGCCCGCGGACAGCCGGCGCAAACCGTTCGCCGACCGAGTCGGAGCCGCATCGGCGGCACGGTTCGGGCTGAGGCGAGGTCGATCCGGGAGCAGACGCCGCAGGCCCGCGGCGCGACGGGAAGGCGCCGCCGGGGCAAGAGAGAGGGGACGGGCATGCTGGTCATGGTGGGCAGTTCGAACGCTGCGGTGGGAATGGCGCGGGGGATGAGCATCCTTCGGGACGGCGGGTCGGCGCTGGATGCCGTGGAGGAGACGGTCCGACTGGTGGAAAGCAATCCCCAGGACCACACGGTGGGGTTGGGCGGACTGCCCAACCTGCTGGGCGTCGTGGAGCTGGACGCCAGCATCATGGATGGCCACACGCTGGACGCAGGCGCCGTGGGCGGAATAACCGGCTTTGAGCATCCCATCTCCATCGCCCGGCGCGTGATGGAGGACCTGCCCCATGCCCTTCTGGTGGGGTCGGGCGCCGAGCGGTTCGCGCGCGAATGCGGATTCGAGCCAGCGGACTTGTTGACACCCGAGGCGCGCCGGATGTACGAACAGGGCCTGACGGGCGACATGCCGCGCGGAGGCCGATACGCCAACGCCATCCTGCGGGCATTGGCGGCACATCTCGCCGCCGATCCGGAGCGCGCCGCCGGAAAAGACACGGGGACGGTCAACGTGCTGGCGCTGGACGCGCGCGGACACTTGGCCGCGGGCGTGAGCACCAGCGGATTTGCCTGGAAGTATCCGGGACGCGTCGGCGACTCGGCCGTGATTGGCGCCGGCAACTATTGCGATGACCGGTACGGGGCGGCGGCCTGCACCGGCCGCGGAGAGATGGCGATTCGCGCCGCCACCGCGCACAGCCTGGTCCTGCATCTCCGCCGCGGCCTGAGCGTTGAAGAAGCCGGGCAGACCGCTCTCGCCGAACTGGATCGCTTGGTCGATCCGTTTTGGAGTGCCATGAGCACCGTGGCTCTGAGCCCCGACGGGCGTCACGCCGCCTTTTCGACGGCGAAGGACAGCACGTATGTCTTTATGAACGAGGCGTCCGCCCGGCCGGAGAAGGCCCTTCGGATCCATGTGCCCGTCGCGGGGACACGAAATCGGCCGGCATCCTCCGAATCGCCGTCCGGGGCCCCTTAAGAGAGAAGGGGAGCGGAGACGTGGTGCGTACCGGACGCGCCGACCCGCAGCCGTCCCGGATGTCGAAGACGGCACGGACGCGGGCAGGTCGCGGCGGTCCGTCCCAGCTGTCCGCGCGGCGGCCGGCGGATCGGATTCGTGGGGGGCAAGGGGCCGCCCGGAATGAGAGCCTTCGGCGGGGCGGATCTGTCCGTTTGCTCTTGACTTTCCATAGACAGGGCGGAATTCTGAGGACAGTGAAAGGAGTCCGCGTCCGGCCGCCACCGGTGGGTGGCGCGTTCTTTTGGTGTCGACCACGTTGCGGATCCCCCATGGCGGGTCTGGTAGATCCACCTGTTGGAAGGAGTGGCTAAATGTTGTGGGAGAAGCTGTCTCGATCTCATTTGCGTTCGCTTAAGCGCGTGACGGCCGTGAGCGCCGTGGCGAGTGTCTTGGCCATGGCGCCCGGGGCCCTGGTCCTTGCCGCGTCACCACCGCCGGTGTTGTACGTGTCGCCTTCCGGTCGCGCCACCAACAGTGGCAGCCGCCAGAGTCCCTTCGCCACCATCGCGGAGGCTGTGGCGGCGGCCATTCCGGGGACGACAATCCTCGTCGAGCCGGGCACCTACACGATGACGTCGCCGGTGGACATCGGCGAATCCCTGACCCTGACCACCGAAACCGGGCGCTACTGGAGTAGCCGCACCACAATTACCGGCCAAGGCCCCGTCTTCGTTCTCCAGAATGGGTCCGGCGGCGTGACCGGCGTCACCATCTCCGGATTCAACTTTGTCAACATCACGGATCCCACCGGAAGCGCCAACGGCGTCATCACCACGCCCGGGTACGGCGCCGGTGACATCCGGATTGTGGACAATCGGTTTGCGAACATCGCCACTCAGGCCATCGGCGACCACGCGAACCCCGACTTGCCGAGTCCCCTCAACACCGGCTGGGTCATTGCCGACAACCTGGTGCAAAACGTCTCGGTGGCGGGCCAATCCGGCATCTGGCTCGGCAACCTGCAGGACAGCTGGATCGTGAACAACACAGTGGACGGAACCGGCTGGGCCGGCATCCTGGCCACCGCAGCCGGTTCAGGGACACCCACCGCCAATCTGGTCATTGCCGGCAATCGCGTGTCGAACGTCCCGCATGAGGGGATTCAGGTGGCCTTTGGCGACCATGTGCAGATCCGGGGCAACACGGTGAGGGACACCGGCCTGGCCGGCTACACCAATCCGACCGCGTCGATGGATGCGGCCATCTCGCTGTTCAATACGGATCAGTCCCAGATCGTCGTTCGGGACAATACCCTGGTCGACAACTATCAGGGCGTTGAACTCGGGCAGGCGTCGGTTCCCTCGGTGCTGGGGGCGGTCGGACCTGGGATCGCGGTGGTGGACAACAATCTGGTCGACAACGTGGGGGGAGGCGTCGTCAACAATGCGGCCACCGGCTTCCTGAACGCCGCCGACAACTGGTGGGGAAGTCGCAGTGGCCCCATGGCCGGGGAGACGGTCGGTGCTGTCGACACCGTTCCCTACCTGCTGCACCCGGTCGGCGTGGGAGAAAGCGGCGTGAACGGCCCGGTCGTCTGAGAGCCGGCCCAGAACGGCGTCCGCCGACCCTCGAGGTGCTGAACCGGCTGCGACCCAAAGGGAGATCGGTCGAACATCGTTCGGCGCTGAGACCAGATTGAGGAGGACCCAATCCGCAAGGGGTGCCCGGATCATCGTCCGGGCCCCCTCCCCGGTATGGCGGCGTCCACGCGTCGTCCGGAGAGGACCGGCACCGCATGAGCGTCGCCAACCACCTTGTCCACCGACTCGCGTC
This sequence comes from Clostridiales bacterium, assembly GCA_027318915.1. Next base: position 36 of record DAHVOH010000025.1, on the reverse strand, counting down.
GGGCACGCCATCCTCCACTCCGCTGACCCCTTCCAG
>DAHVOH010000259.1 GCA_027318915.1 Clostridiales bacterium | reverse complement strand
CCTGCTGCTCAACTGTGCTCATTAGAAATGGGTCCTTATGCTTAAGTGAAGGGACAAAATGCCCCGCCGGCCGAGGCACGGCGGGGGCGCGGGATTTTAGGGGAACACCCCCGCGGAAGCCACTCGCCGTTTGCGCCTGCGAGTGCTTGATTTTTCAACCGAAACTCCGCCGGTCGCGCCGAGCGCCGCTCACGGCATGTACATCCCGCCATTCACGTGCAGCGTCTCCCCGGTGATGTAGCCGGCCTGCGCCGAGGCGAGGAACAGCACCGCGGCGGCCACATCGGCCGGGCTGCCGAGCCGGCCCGCGGGAATCCGCTCAAGCAGCGCCGTGCGCTGCGCCTCGGGGAGCGTGCGCGTCATGTCGGTATCGATGAAGCCCGGAGCCACCGCGTTCACCGTGATGCCGCGCGAGGCGACCTCCTGGGCAAGCGATTTGGTGAACCCGAGCAGTCCCGCCTTGGCGGCCGCATAGTTGGTCTGGCCGGGATTGCCGGTGAGCCCGACCACCGAGGTCAGGTTCACGATCCGACCGCGCCGCTCCTTCATCATGCGGCGCAGACAGGCCTTGCTCAGGCGGAACACCGCACTGAGGTTGGTGCTGATCACCGCGTCCCAGTCCTCCGGCTTCATGCGCACCAGCAGCCCGTCGCGCGTGATCGCCGCGTTGTTGACGAGGATGGTGGGCCACTGCCCGGCGGCCTCCAGATCCGCCAGCAACGCCTCAATCGAGGCCGGATCGGACACATCGAGGACGACACCGCGGCCGGTGCCGCCGGCCTCCTGCAACGCCGCGCCGATGGCCTCCGCGCCCCCGAGGCTGGTGGCCGTGCCAATCACCCGCGCCCCGGCCCGCGCGAGCGCCAGTGCGATTTCCCGGCCGATGCCGCGTGAGGCGCCGG
>DAHVOH010000258.1 GCA_027318915.1 Clostridiales bacterium | reverse complement strand
CCGGCGCGTCCGGACTGAGGCCCATGTGGGCCTGGTCAACGGCCTCGCCGTCTACGGGCCCAATCTGGGCGCGGTCCTTGAGGTGGAGGTGGTGGCCCAGCGGGCGGCGGATCGCCCGGGGGCACTCACCGTCACCGGGATTGTGGACGAAGAGGAAATGGGGACGTCGGGCCGCACCGTGCGCCGCAAGTCCATGGCCAAAAGCTCCGTGGAAAATGTGCTGACGGTGCTGGACTCCCTGACTGGGCTCAGGCCGCGGGCCTACGACCTGCACGTCAACTTCCCGGGGGGTGTCCCCCTGGACGGCCCGTCGGCCGGCGTGGCCATCGCGGCCGCCATCTACTCCGCCCTCACGGGAGAGGCGGTGCAGCCGGCCGTAGCCATGACGGGCGAGCTGTCGATCCGGGGGGAGGTGAAGCCCGTGGGGGGCATCGTTCCGAAGGTGGAGGCGGCGCGCTTGGCCGGGTGCCAGCGGGTGTTCATTCCCCGAGACAACTGGCAGGAGCGGTTTCGCGAGCCGTCGGCGTTGGAGGTGGTCCCCATCGCCTCCCTCCAGGACTTGCTGGGGCATGTGTTGATCCGCGAGGCCGCCGCGCGGCCCCCAGGCGCGGCCGCGGCGGTGGCCGACCTGCTGGCGGCCAGCGCGTCCCCCAGGGTGGGTCGTTAGCTGGGGCGACCTGGGGCAACGCGGTAGCGGACCGCCCCGCGCGCCCACGCCGGCCGCACTCGTCCGGCCGAACCCTGGGCCGATCCGGCCGAGCGCCACCACCTCGGGCACGAAGACGTGTGTTACTCCCTGGTGTGTGGAGGCGGGACGCGTCGAAGGTGCGATCAGGTGACGGTTCGGTTGCCTGACGATCTCTTGGGACAGGCCAAAATCGTGGGCGTCCACCCAGAATGCTCGCTGTCGGATTTGGTGCACCAGGGGCTGGAGGACCT
>DAHVOH010000257.1 GCA_027318915.1 Clostridiales bacterium | reverse complement strand
CTGGGATAGCCCGATTCGGCCACCAGCATGGCGCCGTCCTCCAGGTCCAGCCAAGGAGTGGGAAGGCTGGCAAACCGCTGGAACCGCGCGCCCAGTTCGTCCAGCCGCAGCGTCTCCAGGATGCCGTAGACGCGCGTGCGCACATGCGGATCGTCCGCTTCGCGCGAGGCTTCCAGGTAGGGACGAGCCTGCTGCCGGGCTTCCAGCAAGGTTTGCCGCGCGATGCGGGCCGTCTTGATGTCGTCGTCGCCCAACAGCACGATGAGTGCCCGCAACTCGTTGTCGGTCCAGGTTTTCATGCTCTCCCTCCCCCAGACACCTCCGTGGACCCTATGACCCCGGAACGTCGCACAGACGGGCGCGGATCCCGAGGAACCCAAGTCACCAACACTATATGGGCCGCACCGCTGGTTCGTCGCCTCCTCTCGTGCTGTCGTAGGAGTTCGCCCTCCCCGCGCCGATTCCTGCCCGCGATGCCGTTGGCCGGAGAGCAATTGTTGTTAGAAGCCCCAAAGCCCGGTGGTGAAGCCACGAGCCGCTAGCAAAAACATAACAAAGGTAAGAATGGTGTAGGCCATGGGCTCGTTGAAGCGGCCGTAGTCGCGGGTCATGACCTCGCGAAGGCCGCGTCCTGGCCGAAGCGCCTGCTCCACCGCGACCGCCAGCAGCAGTACCGCGCCGTACAAGTAGTGCAGCGGATCCTTGGCGTGCCCCACCGTAAAGTACAACAGCACGCCGACCGCCGCTTGAAGCCCAATCAGCTGGTCCACACGCGTGAGGCCCTTCCATACGAATGCGGGGACGGCGCCGGTCGCGCGCGCTCGAAACGTTACGATGCTGAGTCCCAACGTGCCGGCCATCAACGCGATGGCAAACACCAGATGAACGTATACCATCCACTGCACGAGCATCCCTCCTGGCCTTCGGGTCGAGGAAAGCT
>DAHVOH010000256.1 GCA_027318915.1 Clostridiales bacterium | reverse complement strand
TCCCTCGCAGATCCCAGGGACCGACCTGCCCGAGGAAGGGGCGCGGCAGCAGTGACGGCTCCGCTGCCCCAGCCACTGGCGGACCTCGGCCTCAGCGCCTTTCCCTTTCCCAAGGCCCCGGCGGTGGACATGCTCTTCCGCTGGCGTGGTCTGAACGAGGCGCTGGCCCGTCTCGACTTCGCCCTTGCCGCCACCGGCTTCGCCCTGCTGACCGGAGAGGTTGGCGCGGGCAAGAGTTCCACGCTGCGCCTGTTTCTACACCGGCTCGATGCCAACGTCCACCCGGCCGTCTACGTGGCCGACAGCCACCTCTCGCCGCGCACCTTCTATGGTCGGGTGCTCGCGCACTTCGGAGTCCTGCCGCCCGCTACCGCCGGCCGGGCCCGCGAGCAGTTCCAGACCCTGCTCGCAGACCTAGGCCTGCCCTTTAGCCACAACTCGGACGCCATGCTGCCGGAATCGGAGCATGTCGGCCGCCCATTACGGTCGATGCCGGCTGCTCATTTCGCTCCAGGCGGCCGGAGCGGAGCCCTTGGGGCCGAAGCCCTGGGTCGCTCCTGGGGTGAAACGGGGAACCCGGACGACTGAGACCGAAACCGGTGGCCGGCATGACCGAAATCCGCACCATGCAACGGATGGCTGGTCCCGGGCGCTTGCAACCGCAGTAGCGGAGCGGACTGATGACGGCGGGGAGACACTCGGGCCGGTCGGACCGTGGCGGCAAGTGACGGGGGTGAAGCGGTGGAATGGTGGCAGCAACGCGCTGCTGGCGCCCTCGGTCCGGGCCGGAGGCCGACGCCGCCGGTCGTCCGACACGCCCATTGTCCGCCAATCCCGCCGTGCACGGTGGTTCCGGGTAGAAGGATGTCGGTTCGCTGCGCGAGCCCGATGCGGTTCCCGTCACGTCTGCAAGCCGTGGGCCGGGCGGCTGAGGTCGAGCGCAGCCCGGATGCCCCTGCACACTGTGCGGGGCCTGACCACCGGC
>DAHVOH010000255.1 GCA_027318915.1 Clostridiales bacterium | reverse complement strand
GAAGACGAGCTTGTCGAACAGGCCGTGCTGGACCTTCAGGCCGACCGGGATCGACTTGCCCTCGCGCTTGAGCTGCTCGACCTTGAGGCCGGTCGCGAACGCCTTGTGGAAGAGCTTCTCCTTGGCACCGCCCTCGGCCGCCTGCATCGTCTGGATCCGGCCGTAGGCCTTCTCGAAGATGCGCGGGGCCGCGCCCATGAACGTGGGCTTCACGCTCGCGCAGTTGTCGACGATCTTCTCGACGCGACCGTCGACGGCCGACGCGAAGCCGCAGGCGAGCTGGGCAGAGAGCAGCACCTTGCCGAACGAGTGCGCCATCGGCAGCCACAGGAACTGCAGGTCGCTCTCGTCGAGGATGTTCTGCGCGCGGATGGCCTCGCCCTCGTAGACCCACGACTTGTGACGCAGGCGCACGCCCTTGGGGCGGCCGGTGGTGCCGGAGGTGTAGATCAGGGTCGCGAGCTGGTCGGGCTCGATGCCGGCGGCCTTCTCGGCGATGACGTCGGGGTTGTCAGCGAGGAACTTCGCGCCGAGGGCGGCCAGGTCGTCGAGGGTGATGACCCAGTCACCGTCGGCCTTGCCGTCGAAGGTGACGACCTTCGTGAGGTGGGGCAGCTCGTTCTTGTTCTCGACCAGCTTGGCGATCTGCGTGTCGTCCTCAGCGAAGACGATGCGGCACTCGGAGTCGCTCAGGATGTAGGCCGTGTCGGCGGCGTTGGTCGTCGGGTAGACCGTCGTCGTCGCGCCAGCAGCACACATGACGGCGAGGTCGGCCAGGATCCACTCGTAGCGGGTGCCCGATGCGATACCGACGCGCTGCTCGGACTCCAGCCCGAGCGACAGCAGGCCAGCGGCGAGCGCCTCGACCCTCTCGCCTGCCTGCTTCCAGGTGACCGATTCCCACGCGTCGCCCTTGGGGTAGCGGAAGGCTTCGCTGGTGGGCGACTTGGCGACGCGGTCGTGGAACTGCACCGCGACGTTGCGCGGCATCTTGTCGACGAAAGTTGTGTCGTGGTGGATGGGCATGCGACTCCCTGACTCAATT
>DAHVOH010000254.1 GCA_027318915.1 Clostridiales bacterium | reverse complement strand
GGGTGCGCCGTCCGGTGACCAGCATGCCCGGCATCTGCCAGCTCTCGGTGGACGAGGCCGTCAACGAGGCGCGCTCGGCCCTGGACGCCGGTGTCCCGGCGGTGCTGCTGTTCGCCGCGCCCGCGCACAAGGACGAAAAGGCGAGCGCGGCGCTCGATCCGGGCGGACTTGCCGCCGAGGCGATCGCGGCGCTCAAGGCCGCCTGCCCGCAGTTGCTGGTGTGGGCCGACGTGTGCCTGTGCGGCGCGACCGACCACGGTCACTGCGGCCACGTGCTGCCCGGCGGGGTGATCGACAACGACACCTCGGTGCAGACGCTGGCCGAGGTGGCGCTCAACTACGCGCGCGCGGGCGCCGATGCGGTTGCACCGAGCGACATGATGGACGGGCGGGTCCAGGCCATCCGGCGGGCGCTCGACCGCAACGGGTTCACCATGACGCCGATCGTCTCCTATGCGGCCAAGTTCGCCTCGGCGTTCTACGGGCCGTTTCGCGAGGCAGCGGAGTCCGCTCCGGCCTTCGGCGACCGGCGCAGCTATCAGATGGACCCGGCCAATAGCCGCGAGGCGCTGCGCGAAGTCCGCCTCGACATCGAGGAAGGCGCCGATATGGTCATGGTCAAGCCGGCCGGACCCTACCTCGACGTCATTCGTCAGGTGCGCGACACGGTCGAAGTGCCGGTCGTGGCCTATCAGGTGAGCGGCGAATTCAGCCTCATCAAAGCGGCCGCAGGGCACGGCTGGATCGATGAGCGCGCGGCGGTCATGGAGGCGCTCACCGGCATCCGCCGCGCCGGCGCGGATCTCATCATCACCTACTATGCGCGGGAAGCGTCTCGCTGGCTGAGGAGTCGCTGATTGAGCACGCCCACGCCTGTATTTCTCGCCGCATGCCGGCGCGAGCCGGTGCCTCACACGCCCATCTGGATCATGCGCCAGGCGGGCCGCTACCTGCCGGAGTACCGCGAAGTGCGCGCCAAGGTGTCCTTCGAGACCCTCACGCGCACCCCGGAACTCGCCGCAGAAGTGACCCTGCAGCCGCTGCGACGCTTTGCGCTCGATG
>DAHVOH010000253.1 GCA_027318915.1 Clostridiales bacterium | reverse complement strand
CGTCTTCACCGATGCCGAGGGAGCGTGCCTCGCCCAGATTGGAGAGGAGCCGAGCCTCCTGTGCGGGCGAGCGGGCCGATTCCGGAGCGGAACGCGGTGGCGGAAGTCCCGGTCGACCGCGTCCCGGCGTGGCGCGGCGCGTTGTCGATCACGCGGCAGCCGGAATGCCGGCCCCCGGGAGCTGCAGCACATCGGTCCTCCGACAGCTCGTCCTGACAGCGAGGGGGACGAGCCATCACGAGATGAACGAGGAACGGTGAATCCGTCCTCGGCGAAAGCTGACAACACGTCGCATCCCACTAGACGAGCCCCGCAATCGGCGGCACCAGCCCGACCCGCGCGACCATCACCCCAACGAACAGGGAGGCCTCCCCCGCCCCCCGGGCGTAGAACGTCTGCCATACGGCCGACGATTCGCCGCGATGGGCCCCTGTCATCCTTTGACATCTAGAGGACCCTCTCTTGGAATCATTGGGAGTGACCACACTTTGTGTGCAAACACAGCGCTCAATGTCGATGCGAGCCGCAACAGCACCTTGGCGCAAGCTCCTGACCCGGTAGTCTCTGGATCAGGGCCGGGTGAGTCAAGCGGCGCAGGCCCCGCAGGAATCCTTTCTTGGACCTAAAGTGCAAGGCTCTGGAACGACCGGGAATCCTTCCCAGGAGGCTCTACGGGTCTCGTTGAATCAGTCTTGGGCCTGATTGCGGGCGAAGGTCCATCCTCCCTGGTGCACCGGCGCTCACGAAGGCCGCCCGCACCGGTCAATCCGCGTGCTCAAACCCACGGTGCCCCGCTCGGGTCCGTCCCCGCTTGCCCTGCATTATGCCGCGAACCAAAGTGTGGCGTTCTGTGTGCCCCAGCACTTCACCGTGCTCCATGCCGGAGACCTGGGTCCGCTCAATCAGCACATGCGGAACCGCCGGTCCCGGCGGACCAACCAAGAGGTCGGGGCGTTGGAATTTGGCCGACTGCAACCGTATCCTGGCCACAAGCTCGGGTGGCGCGGCGTTCTCCTCGTGAAAATCGGTGAAGCGCACACATCCGCACCGTGTCCGCACCATAGCTATCTCAA
>DAHVOH010000252.1 GCA_027318915.1 Clostridiales bacterium | reverse complement strand
ATGAAGGATATATCCGCCAACGGACCCCAGAAGGCTGCTGGAATGCAGCGGTGTTGTTCGACGAGATCCAGGTCCAGGGCTACACGGGGGGCCGGACCCTGCTGAAAGACTTCCTGCAACCGCTGCGCCCCCGGGCCGCTCGTCCCGGTCGTCCGGTACGAAACGCCCCCAGGCCGTCAGGCCCAGTGTGACTGGGCCAAGTTCGGGGAGACGGAAGCCCCCGACGGGACGGTCGAGCCCCTGTGGCTCTTTGCCTACACCCTGAGCGACTCCCGGGATCTGTCCTGGGAGTTCGTGCGGGCCACCCGTCAAGCCACGCTCCTCGCGTGTCTTGAGCACGCCTTCGTCCACTTTGGCGGGGTGCCCGCCCAGATCCTGTCGGACACCAGGACGCCGATGGTGGTGCACTACCCCCGGGGTGGGCCCGTTACGTGGCATCCGCGGTTTCTGGACTGCGCCCGGTTCCATGGGTTTGACCCGAAAGCCGCGGAAGTGTACCGGGCCCAAACCCAGGGGAAAATCGAGCGGCCGATTCGCTATGTCCGGGGGCACGTCTGGCCGCGGCTCCGCACCGTCGACGATCTGCCGGACTTGAATCGGCAGGCGACCCACTGGGTCGCGACGGTCGCCGACGCGCGCGTGCACCAGACCACCGAGGGCTCGCCCGCGAGCCGGCGGCCCGCGGACGTCGCCGCCCTGACGGCCTGGACAGCGAACCACCCGTGCGCCTTCGGGTCACTCCGGCCGCGGCGGGTCCAGCTCGATGGCACGGTCCGCGCGGATGGCCACGCGTGGCGGGTGCCGCCGGAGTATGTGGGCCAGGAAGTCTTTGTGCAACGGACCCCCCGGGCGGCCTCCGGGTGCTGCGGGGCGAGACCGTGTTGGTGGAACACCGCTGCCCCGCGTTCCCGCACGAGGTGATGACCGGGGACCTCCCGCCGGTTGTATTTCGTCAAGCCCTTTTGGGTCTCCCGCACTTTTGGTGATCGTCGAGGGGCGTCCAAAAACGTCGACTGGAAATCGTTGCCACGGTGGCGTTTCCGAGCGAGACTGATGGTGCGCTTCGCTCCCATGCCAG
>DAHVOH010000251.1 GCA_027318915.1 Clostridiales bacterium | reverse complement strand
CAAGAACACATGGGCTACGAGGCTCAGACCGCGGGCCTCGTCATGGCCCCGCAGGGCGTGGGGGCGATGGTCTCCATGGCGCTTGCCGGGCGGCTCCTGAACCACGGGGCCAACCCACGCCTGGTGGCGCTGTCCGGCATCGCGCTGGGCACCTTCGGCTCCTACCTCACTCTATCCTACAACCTCCATATCGACATGGCCTGGGTGATATGGCCGGGTCTCATTCGCGGGCTTGGTCTTGGCCTCATTTCCATCCCGCTTTTCACCATCGCGTTCTCGAGCCTCACAAGACAGGAGACCGCCGAGGGCTCGGGGATATTCAACCTCATGCGCAATCTGGGCGGGTCCATAGGCATTGCCATTATCACTACGATCATAAGCGAATACACGCAGGTGGCATGGAATCAGATGGGCGGCCACATCACCCCCTATACCCCGATGCTCGCCATCGTACTCCACGGACACCAGGCCACGGCGGCCACGGTGCAAACCTTGGCCCAGATACTGGGCCAGCACGCCGCCATGCGCGGCATACTCGACGCCTTCGTGTTCGTCTTCTGGGGGTTCATCATTCTGATTCCACTGGTGCTCTTCATGGGTAACCCCAAGACAAGCCACCCGGTGGAGATCGTGGTCGAGTCCTAGGGCGCGGGACCCACACCGCAAACGGCGCAAACACAATCGGCCCCCGCCGGGCCCGCGTCCATCCCATTTCCATGAACGCAAAAACGCCCCTGCGCTTATCGTTCTCGCGCGGAACATAATCGACACAAAAAACCCCGGGCGCGGTCTTCCGGCCCGGGGTTTCCTTTAGCCTTACTTGATCTTGAGCGACTTCAGGGTGGCCTTGTCGGCGACACCCGTCACTTTCAGACCGTGCTTCTTCTGATAGATGCGTAGCGCGGCCTCAGTCTCCCGCCCCATAAAACCATCAGCCTTGAGTCGGGCGCCGGAGCGATCCAGGGCCTCCTGGATCGCCTTGACGTGCGCATTGCCGACGGCCTTGCGGGCCACCACTTTATGCGCGACGGGCTTGTGGCCCGCCATCTTCATGCCCGCCAAAGCGACGCCCGGGATTGCTACGGTAACGCCGAGCAACAGCGCCGCGGCCCCAAGAAAGCCCTTGCG
>DAHVOH010000250.1 GCA_027318915.1 Clostridiales bacterium | reverse complement strand
ACGCAGGCCGCAGGATGACCGGAAACCCGGCTCTCTCGGCGAAGTGCAGCGCGTCATCCACCGTCCGCACGGTTTGGCCCTCGCAGATGGGCTGCCCCAGCCGGAGCATGGCCTGCCGAAACAGTTCGCGGTCCTCGGCCTGCTCAATGGCCGCGAGCCCTGTCCCCAAAAGCTCCACCCCGAGGTCCGCCAGCACCCCGGCGCGATCCAGCTCCCGGGCCAAGTTGAGCCCCATCTGCCCACCCAGCGTGGCCAGGAGGCCATCGGGCCGCTCTTGGGCCAGCACGTTGGCCAGAAATGACACCGTAAGCGGCTCCAGATACACCCGGTCCGCCACCAGCGGATCCGTCATGATGGTGGCGGGGTTGCTGTTGACCAGCACCACCTCCACCCCCTCCTCTTTGAGGGCATGGCACGCCTGCGTCCCGGCGTAGTCAAACTCAGCCGCCTGGCCTATGACGATGGGCCCCGACCCTATGACCGCCACGCGCTTCAAGTCTCGTCGCTTAGGCATGCGGTGCCGTCCTCCCGTCGCTCCCGTCACGTGTGTGGGCGCCGTGCACGAAGCTGGCAAATTCATCGAAGATGCGGTCGGCGTCGTGGGGGCCGGGCCCCGCCTCGGGATGGTGCTGGACCGTGAGCACTGGCCGGTGCTCATGCTCCAATCCCTCGACCGTGTTGTCGTTCAAGTTGGTAAACCGCACGCGGTATCCGTCGGGCAGCCGCGCCCCGTCCACCGCATAACCGTGGTTGTGGCTGGTGATATCCACCCGGCCGGTCTTCTCATCGCGCACCGGATGGTTGCTGCCGTGGTGTCCAAACTTCAGGGGAAACGTGCGGCCGCCGGCGGCCAGCGCCACCAGCTGATGACCGAGGCAGATGCCCAGCGTGGGGTGATGCGCAACCGCCTCCCGGACCAGATCGAGGCGGTCCACAAGGTCCCCCGGATCGCCGGGCCCGTTGGACAGCACCACCCCATCGGCGCCCACCGACGCCAGGTCGGACGCAGTGGTCCTGGCCGGCAGCACCACCACCCGAAAGCCTCGCCGAGACAGTTCGTCTAAAATGCCTGTCTTGAGGCCGTAGTCCACCACCGCCACCGTTGGCCCCGCGCCGTCGACGACATAGGCGTGCGGGGTGCTCACGGTGTCCACGATGCCCGCGAGGCTAAACCTGCGGGCCAGCTCGCCGCGCACGGCGTCGGAGAGCGGACGGGCGCCCGCATGCAGCACCCCC
>DAHVOH010000024.1 GCA_027318915.1 Clostridiales bacterium | reverse complement strand
CCTGGTGGCCCGCGGGCTCGAGGGAGTGCGGGTCGTCATCAGGGATGTCCACGAGGACCTGCAGCAAGCGGTCCAGACCCCGATGGGTGCGGGCTGGCCACGCTGCCGCGTCCACGACGTGCGGGGAACGTGTTTACTCGCGTCTCGAAGACGTCCGAGACCCTGGTGGCCGCGCTGGTCCGCACAGTCTCGGTCCGACCGGACCGGAAAGCCGCTGACGCCCAGTTGGCGCAGTTCGCGACCGTGCTGCGCCACCCAAAAGCGGTGGCACGGCCGGAGACGACCCCCGAGGATCCCAGCGTTCATGCAGGCCCCGCCGGGGCACCGGTGCCAGATCGACTCCACGAATCTGTTGGCCCGGCTGAACAAGGAGATGGGCCGCCGAACCGATGTCGTGGGCATCTGCCCGAACCAGCCGCGGTCCTCCGATTGGTCGGGGCGGTGCCGCTGGAGCCACACGACGAGTGGCTTGCCGCGCTGCGGCGCTACTTCTGTCTCGAATCCATGGCCAAGTGGGAACTGGTCCGCGGGTCCATGTTGGCGTTGCCGACGGTCTTGTAACGACTTTGGTCCACCGGTCGGGTTCAGTTACACTATTTGATGGGACCTGACTGGCTACATAGGTTGGTCTCGCCTGCCCCCGTCGTCATGGGGCAAGGACTCCGTGAGGTTGCCCACGCGGCCGCATGTCAATAGGCCTAACCCAACGCCCCGACCAGCCCTCACGGGGAGAGAGGAGTCCGCGATGCCTCTTTGCATCGTCCTGGCCCATGGGTCGCCGGCCGAAGACGCCACGCGCGATACCCTGGTGCGCCTGGTGGACATCTTTGCGCTCGAGCGGTACTCGCCGACGCAGGTCGTCCGCGTCGAGAGCGGCGCCATCCCCCACAGCCATCCCGTTCTCACCCTGAACACCGCCTATCGGCACGATCCGATCGGACTGTTGGCCTCCTATCTGCATGAGCAGATGCACTGGGTGCTGGCCAAGCGAGGCCGTCTGGTTGATGCGGAGAGCTTGAAGGGTGGTCTTGAGGCCGCGTATCCGGCCATGCCCGTGGCGCCGCCCGATGGCGCCGGAGATTCAGCGTCAACGTATCTTCACATCGCGGTGTGCGCGGTGGAGCTGGACGCTCTGGTGTCATTGGTGGGGAGTGCCGCGGCAGAGCGGGTCATCCGGGCTCGGGCGGCGCGATTTTATCGTGCCGTCTACACCCTCGTCCTCGACCGCCGGATCGAGATCCTGGAGCGGCTCGCAGAATGGGGTGGGGGATGGTTTTGGCGGCCCGGCTGCATCGGCTGATCGGATCGGGGAAGGACACGGTCGCCGCCCCTCCCCAGGGTCTTTCCGACCCGTTCCGACGCAAATGAGCGTGTAACAGCAGACCCGGCGTGCGGGAGCGCGGAGGAGGGGGTCCTCAGCTTGTGGGCCAAGCCCACTGCAGTACGAGATTCGCCCTGTGTGCTGGCGCGGTCAGTCGGAAGCGCGAGGGCTCCCACAACGTCTCTCCAACGCCTGGACATCCCCCGCTGAATCGTCACCCGACTCATCCCATGGACCTGGCCGACCGCCGTGATGCCGCCATACCCCACGGCTTGGGCTGCCGGAGCGGCCGTCAAGCGCCGCGTGCGCTCATTGCCCTGCGGGGCCACGTGCTGTCGCTCCACCACGTCCCGGATCGCCTCCCGTACGCGGTGCAACATTCAGGAGATGATCCCTTCACCTCGTGATGGCGGACGCCTTCGCGGCCGGGAATGGGACCTCCTTTGCACGCGTCCCGACCATTGCCGGTCGGGCCCTCAGGTGCCGGTCACATGGTGGCTGCTGCCGGTCGTCCGGTTGTCGGAGTCTTCGCCCAAGGGCGGGACAATCCGGGACAGTATGGAGGATTCGGATGCGGGATCCGCACGGGCATCGCGGGCGGGTTCTGACAGCCCGGCCGCAAACCGGGCCAGCGCGTCCGCCCATTCCGCTCGCTCCGAAGCCAGGGCTTGCTTTAGCGCGGGCAGCGCGTCTTTGGTGCGGGTTCGGTCGGCCATCGTGCGTTGCACGACGTCATAAAGCCGCTGCTCCAACCCGGACACTTCATCGGTCACCTGGGCCAAAACCCGCTGAGCCGTGGCTTCCACGGCCACCCTGAGATGCTGGCGCATGCGTCCACGGAATTTGTCGATGACTTCCGGCAGCTGGCGCGCGAGCCGCGAACGCCAGACGCGGTGACGGGCCTTGGCAGGAAGCAGCGGGGCCAGCGCCACCCACGATAATTCCGGGAAAAAGCTTTGCCGGTCGAGGTCATCCAGGCGGACCGCCACCGCCACAGGTTCCAGGTGGAGCGTGTCCAGCACCGGCCACCGCGCCTCCAAAAGCTCCTGATATGTCTCCTGCACTCCCGCCAGAAGTCGATTCCCCTGCAGGGTCAGATCGTGAAGCTCCGCCGTCCACCACGTCTGCCAGCGCTCGGTTTCCCGGCAGAGGGTCTCGTTTGCGGACCGGGCAACCGCGCTCACCAGAGTCGCATCCCAGGCGTGGGGCGGAGTGAAGCCTGAAACGGGAGAGAGTTCACGGATCAATACGGGCACGGCCTCTTCCGCCCAACCTTTGAGCCGCGCTTCGGCGGTTGCCAATTCGCGCTGAAGGCGCCGCTGAAACAAGACACCGAGATCGTCGCGCATCCGGCGCAGCTCTTCTCGGCGCTGGTTCATCCGAAGAATCCCCTCCTCCAGGTCTTCAAGCGACGTCTCCAGCGCGGCTTGCCGGACTGCCAAGGTCTCCGCCAGCGGGCGGACCAGGCGCTCGACTTTCGAACGCAAGGACGCCTCCCAGACCAGGTGTCTTTCGGCGGAGAAAAAGGCGCGGAGCTGCTGCTCCAGTTCGCTCCAACCCGAATCGCCACCGTTGGTGCGCGCCGGATCCCGTGCGGACTGAAGAGCCCATTTGGCCGACACGGAAAGGATGTCCGTCGGGCCCAGTTCCTCCTCCACGATCCGGGCATTGAAGGCCAGGGCCCGTGTCCAATCGGACGCATCGAATAAGTCACGCTTGTTTTGGACCACGAAGACGCGTGGCAGCTCTTGGGCCAGATACCGAAGAAATTTCCGTTCGTCCTCCGTCATGGGCGGATCCGCGCCGATGACGAACAAGGCGGCGTCCACCGACCGGAGCGTCTCGTGTGCGATCGCGGAGTTGGCTTCGATCGTAGAACCGATGCCGGGAAGGTCAATCAGGGACAGATTCGGCACGAAGAGAGGGTCCGGAATCGTGACAACGATCCGGGAGACTCCGCGGCGATTGCCGGGATTGCCGAGTTCCGTCGCATAGTCGGCCAATCGTGCGTCTGGGATGGGCTCCTGGCGCCCGTCGACAAAGTCCACCACGATGCAAAATGCCGTCCCGGTGGTGACCACGGTCGGTACCGAGGTGAGGGGCAATACGTCGGTGGGGAGCAGCGGTCGGCCCAAGAATGCGTTGATGACGCTCGACTTGCCTCGCTTGAACTGGCCAGCCACGGCCAACCGAAATTGCCGCTCGTCGGCGCGCTCCGCCAACGTCGTCAGTTCGGCGGCGGTGCGGGCATCATTCTGCTGGGCGGCCAAGTGGCTCAGCCGGTGAATTGCCTCACTGAGCGCCGAACGGTGAGAGACCTCCACAAAACACCTCCTGCTGTATACCGCGATATCCCGCGCCATACACCAGGAGCTATCAGTCCCGACGACATTTGAGGCCAGCTCCATGGCCCTGTGTGACATCCGCATTATACCAATCCGGCGAGCGCACGTCTCCTCAGGGCACTCTGTCCACATCTTCAGGCCGGTCGGAACGGCACGCTGCATCGGGTCGTCCAGGTGGGCATAGGAAGCGCCGCTGCGGGCCGACCCGGCATCGTCGGGATGGCGACTCTGGGTCGTGGGGACCCGATGGATGACGGGGACGGTGGGACCGGAAAACGGCTTGGCCAGTTCGTCATGCAGGCAAGCGACAGGAATCGGGGGCCGTACCGATCCGCCCGGCCGTCAGACACCTCCGGTGTCAGTTCCTTACGGTGGAAAAGTCTGCTAGCTGGTCAACGGCGCTGCCGCGTCTCGGCCGCGGTCGCCGCCGGTCGAGAGCGTGACGCCCAGGAACGGGACACCCTCCGGGATGAGGACATCCTGGTGCTCGAGGACAGAGCTATGCGGAAAGGAAAGCCCTGCGGCCCGACAGGCGACGAACGCCCCGGTCACCGTTGCCGGTAGAATTCGTGCGTGCCCGAAAACCGGAGCGTGGGCGGGTCCGGCAGACGGGTAGCCAGAGCGCTCCGTCGACGGCTCTTGGTCACCGGGTCGCCGGCCAAGGCCGGGATCGTGCCCAGCGGAGCTCCGTCGTCGGCTGCGGCAAACGGTGGAGCGGTGTGCCAGTCACTGGCGCAGGGAATGTCCAGGGCAATTTCGCGTGGAGGATGGGACGCCGGGTGCGTGCAAAACGTACACCAAGGCGTGGAACGTCCGCGTGGACATGCTGCTGTTTGCGAATGCGGGGGAATGGCGCGCAATCGACCGCGCCGTCCGAAGGTCCGCGGCACCCGATGCGGCTCGGCGCGGATGGTCGAAGAGCGTCTGCATCGGGGAGCGGCGGCCGGTCGATTGGGTGTGCGCCAAGAGGCGAACTCGATATTCGGCCTCACGGTCCCCGGGCCGTCGGCGGCCGAATGGACCGTGGACTCGGTTTCGAGAGCAGGTGGCGTGCCGGCGACAAGATCGCCGCCGGTCAAAAAACGTGGCGCGATGCACGTCTTGCGACGCCCGGCGGCCGCATGCTATGCTATCGGGGCAACGTCGCGGCAACGCTGACGAGAGCGGAGGGGTGCCCGAGAGGCTAAAGGGGGCGGTCTGTAAAATCGCTGGCTAACGCCTACGTTGGTTCGAATCCAACCCCCTCCACCAGGTATCGCGGGGTAGAGCAGCCAGGTAGCTCGTCGGGCTCATAACCCGGAGGTCGCAGGTTCAAATCCTGCCCCCGCAACCAAGCTCACGTAGCTCAGCTGGCAGAGCACGTCCTTGGTAAGGACGAGGTCACCGGTTCAAGCCCGGTCGTGAGCTCCAGGTTTTGGCTGTCCCAGGCCCACAGGGCCGTTGGGCAGCCTTTTTTGTGGCGGGATCCACGAGAAGTGGCGACGATTATGCGAGAATGGCGTCGAAGCGGGGGATTTCGCATAACCACCCGAGACAAGACGGCGTGGCAGGCCGAGCTGGAGGCGCAGGCCAACGCGGGTCGGCACCATGGGCGGCCCGGCCTCCCGGCAGCGGTGAAACAGATGTGGATCCATCGACTGGCCACGGAGATCGCTGAGGATCAACGTAGGGCCGCAGTGGCGGAGCTGGCATCCCATCCCCATCCCGCCCTCCGTCAAGTGTGCGCCGGTCTCTTGGCGGTCTGGTCTCCTCCCCAAGCTTGGACGACGGACACCATTCGTGCACTCGCTCAGGACGAGGATTGGGAAGTCAGAGAGTGGGCCGTCGCGCCGTTCATGGCGTTGGTGATGTCGCCCGATGGGGGACCGGACTTGGTGCAGGAATGGGTGGATCGGGGCGGACGTCTGCGCCGGGCCGCCATTCTGGCCGCCCGCACCTGGGTCCTGCAGGGAGCGTGGACGGCGAGCCAGGGTCTGGACCTGGCCGACCGGGTCATGGACGACGCCGATCCGTACGTCCAGGCGAGCGTCGGCAGCTACTACCTGGGGGATGGACTGTTGCGACGCCACCGCCGGGAGACGGCAGGCTGGCTTCTCGAACGAGCGCGGCGGCGGGGTGGTTCGGACGCTTTCTGGAGGAATCTCGTGGCGATGATCCGAAGCGCCGCGGCGCGCGCAGACGACCCGCCGGTTCTCCGGCCGGTCGTGGCGGCCCTGATGGAGATGGGGCCGCCTAAAAGAGAGGCGCAGCAGCTGGCGCGATGGCTCGACGAAAGGAGGCCCCATGGGAGCACCTAAGCGCGTACACCTGCATTGGGGCGACGGGAGAGTCGCCGAAGAGGTGCGGGTGCCCACCGAGTACCACGTGGCCGTGGTGCAGCTCCTGGCCATGGAGGATGGCACCGAGCTGTTGCGGTTCTGCTGGTATGACCACCGGGGCCGCTTTCACCGTCAGCCGCTGATTGCTGATCGATCCACATGGATCGAGATTCTGGCGCGGTCCGAGACGGATGCGCCCCGCCTCTATCAGCTGCTGCATGATCCGGATGGGGCGGCCGCTTCGGTGCCTCTGGCTTAAGGGGCCGACGGTCCGTCGGCGGGGACGGCTTCGGTATCGCGGCGACGATGGCGGCATGCTCGGCTTGCCGCTGGAGGTCCGACATGAAGTATTTTCCTCGATACGGGTCCGGGCGCGGGCAGATGCGGTTTCGTGATCTTACGGTCCTGCGGCCATCCCTGGCCAGTGAGGCGGAGGGGGTCCGGGGAGGCTTGGTAAACGTGCGGGCATCGGCAAAGCCCGATCGGTTGATTTGCGGCGATGGCCTGGCCGTCATGGCCGAGCTGGCCGGCGCCTCGTTCGACGCCATCTACTTTGATCCGCCGTTTCTGACCCACAAGGTGCGGCAGGGTGATCGGGGAGCTTTCGCGGATGACTGGCCCAGCCTGGACGCGTATTTGGATTGGTTCAAACCGTGGGTGGTGGAGGCGCACCGTCTGCTCAAGCCCACCGGATGGCTTTGGCTGCACCTGGACTGGCATGCCGCCGCCTATGTGCGCGTCATGACCGATGCGATCTTCGGGCCGCGGCAGTTCAAAAATGAAATTGTGTGGCACTACACCGGCCGACGCTCGCCGGCGGATCATCGCTTCAACCAAAAACACGACAACCTGCTGTTGTACGCGCGCAGCCCGCAAAGCCGTCTGGCGCCTCTCTTCGAGCCCTGGACGCGCGATGAATACGTGGCCATGAAGCGGCAGCGGGTGCATCGAGACGAGATGGGGCGGGAATGGATCTGGGGTCATGCCGGCCGGGGACGGTCGAAGGCGTACCGCATTTACCTCGATGAGCAGGTGGAGCGCGGACGGGCCGTGGACAGCGTGTGGGACATCCCCATCATCAACACCAGCGCGGGTGAACGCACCGGGTACCCCACGCAGAAACCTCAAGCGCTCTTGATGCGGGTCGTGCAGAGCAGTGTCCCCGAGGGCGGCCTCATCGGCGACTTCATGGCCGGATCCGGGACAACGGCGGTGGTGGCATTCAAGCTGGGGCGGCGATTCGTGGCCGCGGATCGCGAAGAGGCGGCGGTGCTGGTGGCCGAGGAGCGGCTCTTGGAGTGCGGCGCAACCGTGACAGTGGAGCGCCGGCCGCCCGACGCCGCCCGCTGAGGCGCCGGTCCGCGGCGTTCATGGCGCCACGGCCATGTCGCCGCGGTCGGCGGGGGGCAGCATGCGGCCAATCCGTTCCGACCCTTGCACGATGAGCTGCGGCGACAACACCACGGTCTGCTGCGGACGGTCGCGCTCGTCCACGCGGGCCAGCAGGAGGCGCGCGGCCTGTTCGCCCATTTCTTTCATCGGGCGAGACACCACCGTCAACGGCGGGTCGGTCAGATTGGAAATGGGAATGTCGTCGAAGCCGACGACGGCCACCGTCTCGCCGAGGACGGCTCCCGGCGTGGCATGAACCGCCTGCAAAAGGCCCATCGTCATCAGGTTGTTGCAGCTGAAAATGGCAGAAGGCGGATGGGGAAGGCTCAGGAGGGCGTGACCCAGAGCGAAGCCGCTGTCCTGGCGAAAGTTGCCGATCTGGATATACTCGCTCGGCAGCTCAATGCCGGAGGTGTTCACCGCCTCCATGAATCCCCGGAGCCGCTCATGTCCGGGCGTGCTGGATTGGGGTCCCGCGATGATGGCGAGGTCGCGGTGTCCGACGTCAATCAGCAACTGGGTCGCTTGCCGTGCGCCCATGAGGTTGTCCACCAGGACCAGATCCCACTGGTCTTCGCTTAGGCGACGGTCCACCAGGCAGACAGGACTTTGCATGCGCTGGACAATCGCCAGATTAGCCGAGGGATCGGTGGGGGTGAGGATGATGCCCTGGGCGCGATACCGCTGCAGCGTGTCGAGGGCTTCCAACTCAAGCACCGGGTCGTCGGACGTGTCGACCATCCAGACCACAAAACCGTGGCGGCGGGCATACTCGTTGATGCCGACATAGATGGCGGCGAAAAACGGGTTCATGATATCGGGCACCACAAATCCCAAGAGGCGGTTATGGTCCGTCGACGCCATCGCCTGAGCCCAGGCATTGGGCACGTACCCCAACTGGTCGAGGGCTGCGCTGACACGTTCCGCGGTGGAGGACCTCACCTTGCCGGACCCGTTCAAGACCCGCGACACCGTGGCCGTGGAGACGCGCGCCGCCCGGGCAACGTCCTTGATTGTGTGATGACGGCTCGTCGGCATCGCCACCTCTGATTATGGAAACGTTTACGATGTATTCTGCCAGCGGAAATGGTTCTGGGCGCTATTGTACCACGGCGAACGCTCGCCGATGGCGTTCTTAGCCGCGCCGGGCCACAGTTTCGGGAACGGGAGTCCGAAGCGTGGCCGTGCACACCCGGAAAACCGCAGAGCCGTCCCGTTTTGCTCGAGCGGACGAGGCTCCTGCGGCCATGGCGGCCGGGCATCTCCCGGCCGGCCACGCCACACCTGGACGGGATCGTGGCGGGCAGAGCGTTGACAGCTTGACCTCCTGCCGGTACCATCTCAATGTAAACGCATACGCTATTGCTGGTTCTTGCAGACGATTGCTTGGACACCGACCGCCGCGGCAGAAATTCCATTCGGACGGGAGCGGACAATGCTCAGCACCATGGGGCGGCATGTCTTCAGCTGGTTCGGGCTCGGAGCTCGACGCGGTTCCGGTCAACCGGGCACCGCGCGCCGACGTCACTTTCGTCCGTGGGAGTGGCTGTTTTTGGTGCCGGGCATGCTCACCGTGCTGGGTTTCTTCCTCATCCCGGCCGGCTACGTGGTCTACCTCAGCATGTTCCATTCGACCGTCTTGAACCCGACCAGCCAATTCGTGGGCGGCGAAAACTACAATGCGCTGCTGCATTCGGGAAGCTTTGGGATGGCCCTTCTGCACACCGGCATCTTCGCCGTGGGGGTCACGGCGTCCGTGGTGGTGGTCGGCCTCCTGTTGGCGACGCTGTTGGACAAGGGTCTGCAGGGCAGCAAGATCTATCGGACGGTGTTCTTTCTCCCGTACGTGTTTCCCCTGGTCAGCTCGGGCGTCGCGTTTCTCTGGCTGCTGGAGCCGCAGTACGGATTTGTGGACCTGGTCCTGCGGATGGTGGGGATTCCGCCGGTGGACTGGCTGGGCAACGTGCACACGGCGCTTTTGGCCATCATAGCCGTCACCACCTGGGAATACCTGGGCTTTTACATGATGATTTTCCTGGGCGGGCTCCAGACCGTGGACACCAACTTGAAAGAAGCGGCCGCCGTCGATGGCGCGAACGGCCGGGCGGTGTTCTGGAAGGTGGTTATCCCCAGCATCACGCCGAGCATCTTCTTTGCCTTGGTGTTCAGCGTCATCCAGTCCTTCCAAGCCTTTGACCAGATTTACATCATGACCCAGGGCGGACCGGCCACGGCCACCCGCACGCTGACGTACTACATCTTCACGGAAGGCTTCCAGTTCTTTAACTTTGGGTCGGCAGCCACCGCGTCCGTCGCGATGATGGTCATCTTGGCGGCGTTGACGGCGGGTCAGTTCCTGCTGGCCAGAAGATGGGTGGTGACGGACAATTGACGGCACGGCGAGGCTGGGCCACATGGAGCAGCTACCTCATTCTGACCGTGATCGCCCTGTTGGTGATGATCCCGGTGATCTGGATGCTGCTCGGGTCCATCGAACCGTTGAGTTCGATGTTTTCCCAGCATCTGCTGCCCACGCGGCTGGATTTCTCCAATTACGTGACCGCGTTCAAGTCGCAGTCCCTGGGACACTACTTCTTCAACAGCTTCTTTACGACCGGCGTCATCGTGGCCTGCCAGCTCATCACGTCGGCCTTCGCGGCCTACGGGATCGTGTTCACCAGCGTCCGGATGCGCCACATCGTTTTTGCCCTGGTCATCGTGTCGATGATGATTCCCATTCAAGCCATCTTTATCCCGGACTACGTCATTCTCAGCGACCTCCGCTGGGTGAACACCTATCAGGCGCTGATCGTGCCGTTTATCGGGACAGGATTTGGGATTTTCTTCTTGCGGCAGGCCTACCTGCGGATTCCGGTGACGCTGCTCGAAGCCATGAAGATGGACGGGGCGTCGCATTGGACCATCCTGCGCCGACTGGTCATTCCCAACACCAAGTCGGCGCTCATCACGCTGGCCCTGCTGAACGGCGTTTTTCACTATGGATACCTCTTCTGGCCCCTGCTGGTGACCAACACCAGCCAGTACTGGGTCGTGCCGGTGGGGTTGTCCTACTTCACCGAGGCTCAGCCCGACCAGATCTTATGGAATCTCCTAATGGCCGCCAACGTGCTGACCATCCTCCCGCTGGTGGCGGTGTTCGTATGGGGACAGCGCTATATCGTCAAGGGGGTGCTTGCCTATGGGATCAAGGGATAGCGGCGCGAGCGTTGATGGCAGTCTGAGAAGGGTCCGAGGAGGAGGGGAAATTGGTGTTGCATCGTTCTAGAAAAGGTGCCCTGGCCGGCGCGGCCCTGGCCAGCGCGGTATTGCTGGCGGGCTGCGGAGCCAGCGCCTCGGCGCCCAAGGCCAAGACCCCCAGCAAGCCGGTGACGGTCACCCTGTGGTACGGCCTCGGCGGCACGCTGGCACAACAGTTCCAGGCGTTGATCGCCCAGTTCAACAAGACACATCCGCACGTGCACATCGTGGCGGACTATGAAGGCAGCTACACCGGCGGCGGGCCGGAGCAGCAAAAGCTGCTCGCGGCCATCGAGGCGCACGACGTGCCGGACCTGGTGCAGCTGGAAGTGCACTCGATGCCGGTCTTTGCCTCGACCGGCGCGCTGCAGCCGCTCACCTCATTCATCAACAGTTCCACCGGCGACAAACCGAGCGACTTTTTGACCGGGATGATGGAGAGCACCCAGTACAAGGGGGTGACGTACGGCCTGCCGTTCAACCGGAGCCTGCCCATCATGTTTTGGAACAAGACGATGTTTGCCGCGGCCGGTCTGAGCGGCCCGCCCAACACGTGGAGCCAGGTGGAGGCCGACGCGGTCAAACTGACCCACGGCAGCGGCTCCTCCAAGGTGTACGGCTTCTCGCCCCTGGATCAGTGGTGGTTCTGGGAAGTGTACACCTGGGAATCCGGACAGCACATCCTGTCCCCGAACCTGCAGCGTGCCGTCTTTGACACGCCGCAGGCCGCGGCGTTGTTCCAGATGACCGTGAATCTGCAGAAGCAGGGCGACGCCATCATCCAGAGCGGCGCCGACGGATGGGGACTCACCACGGCTTCGTTCTACAACGGCAATGTGGCCATGAGCGAAGACTCCTCGGCCAGCATCGGGACTGTCACCAAGGAAGTCGGCACCAAGTTCCAGTGGGGCGCCATGATGATGCCCAAGTACAAGGTGCGGGCGGTCCCGCCGGGCGGCGCCAACATCGTCATGATGGCCGGCTTGCCCAAGGCGACGCAGCAGGCGGCCTGGACGTTCATGCAGTGGTGGACTCAGCCGGCCCAGACGATGAAGTGGTCGGAAGAGACCGGCTACCTGCCGGTTCAGAAAGCGGTGCTGAGCAACCCGCAGTTCCAGAGCTTCTTGGCCAGCAATCCCGCGTTCAAGGTGGCGCTGGAGGAAGTCAAGTACCAACATGCTCCGCCGCCCTCCCCGCACTATCTGGGCATCTACGGATATGCGCAGGAAGCGATGGACGCCATGTACTTCTCCAACACGCCTCCTCTGACGGCGTTGAAGACGGCGGCGCAGCAGGCGGACGCCCTGATCTCCTCAGGGAGCTAGCCCCCCGCGCGCAACCGGTCGGGCAGGCGTCTGGGTGGCAAGCCCGGGCGCCTGCCTCGCCGTTGGCGGCGCACCGGCGACGCGCCGGCACCATTAGGAAAGGGAGCGGGCCTGTGGCCAGTGTGGAGATTCTGGCACCCGGGCGGCTTGAGAAGAGCGACGACGGCAACATCATCTGGACGTCCGTCTGCCTGATCACCGCCGATGACGGCGCATGGCTGTTTGACGTGGGCGAATTTCACCAGCGGTTGACGGTGCGACGGCGGCTGGCCGAGCGGGGTCTCCGCCCGGAGGACATTGGCCGGGTCGTTCTGTCTCATCTGCACTGGGATCACGCGCTGAACTTCGAAATGTTCCCCCGCGCGACATTCATGGTGTCACAGGCCGAATGGCAGGCCGCGGCGGCGATGCCCCCGCGCGACATTGCCACTCCGGCGTTTCTGCTACCCGCTCTGCGGACAGCGGCGCGGGTCGTGATGGTGGAGGACGAGGCCTGGCCCGCCGACGTGCGGCCGATTCCCAGTCCCGGCCATACGGCCGGGCATTTGGCGATGGCGGTGCAGACCGAATCGGGCCGGGTGGTCTTGGCCGGCGATGCCTGTCCCACCCA
Source organism: Clostridiales bacterium (assembly GCA_027318915.1). The sequence goes on along the minus strand of DAHVOH010000024.1, from coordinate 29,609 downwards.
AGACAGTCTCACCGCGGCGGCGCCCGAGCCCATATTCTTTGACCGGGATCTGGCGATCGCCAGCCGCGACCACTTGGTGAGCCTGGCCGATATTCTGGTGCCGGGCCATGGACTCCCGTTTCGAGTTTCCACGGGAGAGGCCGTGGGGCGGCGGTTGTAGGCGGATCGGCAACAAACGTGCACACGGGAGGATGGCCATGCGTGTGAAGACCCTGCTGGTGGATGTGGGCGGCGTGCTGTTGAGCTCCAATCCCGCCTTCTGGGAGATGCTGCAGCGTGACTGGGGCGCCCCGGCTCATGTCGAGGATCTGTTCTATGGTCCCGAAAGCCCCTGGCCCGCGTGCCGGACCGGCGCGATTGACTACGCCGAGTATATGCGTCGGGTGGCGGACCAGCTGGGTATGGATTCGGCGGTATTGACCGAACTGCGTGATCGGCATGAGTGGGTGGTCAACGAGCGCATGGCGCAATGGGTGCGGGACGTCCACCGCGGCGGGCTGGAGGTGATCCTGGTCAGCAACGCGGACACGACCCTGGAGGAGCGCCTGCAGAAGTTCGCCTTGGATGATGCCTTCGATGCAGTGGTCAATTCGGCGCGGGTCGGGGCGGCCAAACCGGACCCGGCCATTTATCGGCGCGCCTTGGAACTGACCGAAAGCGCCCCGCCGCAGTGCCTGTTTGTGGATGACCGGGAGAGCAACCTCATCGTGGCCCGCGATCTGGGTCTTCACGCCATACTCTTCGGCGACCTCGAGCAGTTTCTCCGAGACCTGCGGCGTCTTGCCCCGGGGGAGCCCTGGGCGGAACGGTGAAAGGAACGGAATTCCCGGGACATCGGCCGTTGACGGGGCTCTGCGAGGCGTCTACGATGAGGAATGTAACCGTATACATTTTCACCCGGCGCGGTTCCGCGGCGGCCGGCGGGGTGGCAGGGGGACGACATCGGCATGCAGACAGGGTCGGACCGGCATCGCGTGTTTGTCTGGGGTCATCGGGGCGCCCCGGCGCTCCTGGCCGAAAATACCCTCCCCTCCTTCGCCGCCGCGCTGGCGGGTCGTGTGGACGGTATTGAATTGGATGTCCAACTCGCGGCGGACAACACGGTGGTGGTCCTGCACGATGATGCGGTGGACCGCACGACCGACGGTCACGGATGGGTGGGGACGTTTACATGGCCGGAACTTCGTCGGCTTAGGGCCAAGAATCCCGACGGAAGTTGGTCGCCAGACGGCGTGCCCCGGCTGGAGGATGTGCTGGACGCCCTGCCGGCCGATACGAAGTTTTGCGTGGAGTACAAGAATGGTCCCCATTTCTATCCCGAGCTGGTTCCTCGCACGCTGGCCATCATTGCCGCGCACCGGGCCGAGGACCGGGTCATGGTGTCGTCGTTTGACCAGTTTGCCCTGCGGGAGTCCGCCCGATTGGCGCCCCAGGTGGACCGGGCCGCCGCCTGGGGCATGGCCCGCCTGTTGGAACCGTGGACCGTGGCGGCGGCCGTCGGCGCGAAGTTTGTCCACCTGCATCGCGACATGGCGCCGGTCGCCGATTTGGCCGCGATGCGGGCGCACGGCCTTCGCATCGCCGTCTGGTCGTTGAAGTCGGCGGCCGACGTGGAGCAGTTGCCCGTGGACGCCATCGACGCGGTCTTTGTGGACGACCCGGCGTGGGCGGCGTCGCTGAGACGGACGGCTCCCGCTTAACGTCGGAACCGGCGCGGCCTTCGGGGGCCGGTGGCAATGGTGTCGGCGATCCGTTGAGAGTTCGGAGGACGTGCAGTGCGCATCTTGCTGATCAATGACGATGGATTGGGGGCCCCCGGCCTGCAGGCCCTGGAGCGCGCGGTCGTCCAAGACCATGACGTGGTGGTGGTGGCGCCCGTCAGCGAACGTTCGGCGGTGAGTCAGGGCTTCACGTTTCATCGCAGTTACCGCGTCCAGCGAATGGCGGACGCCGTGTATGGCGTGGAAGGCACTCCGGTCGACTGCGTGATGTTTGCCCTGACTCAGCTGGGCGCGTTTGATGCGGTGTGCTCCGGGATCAACAAAGGAGCCAACCTAGCCTGGGACGTGTGGTACTCGGGAACCGTGGGCGGCGCGCTGGAGGCGGCCCGGCGCGGTGTGCCGGCGATGGCCGTGTCGCTCGACACGGTGGGTTGGCCGGACCCCTACCACTTCGATGCCGCCGCGGACGCCCTGATGAGTTATTGGCGCGGCGGCCTGTGGGACGCGGCCGGCCACGGACTGGTCATCAACGTCAACTTTCCCAATGAGCCGGCCTTGGCTCGGCACGTGCCGCGGCTGGCTCCCCAGGGGCAGTATGTATACAACCAGAACGAGTTGGACGTGCTTCCGTTGAGCTCCGGGCAATGGGAGGCGCGGGTGGTTCAGCCGCGAACGGTCCCGGACCCCAGCCCGGATACGGACGGCCAGCTCATTCGCACCGGCCCCACGGTGGGATGGGTGGCCACAGGGACCGGAACGGCCGCGGCCCAGGTGCCCGCCGACTTGACGCGGTGGTTCGAAGACTTTCGGGCTCGGTTTTCGGCGGGGGACGTGAGATAAGACCGGAGGGGATGGGCATGGCGGAACCAAGGACGGCGGTGGTCTCGGGCGCAGGATCGGGCATCGGGGAAGCCTGCGCGGTGGGTCTGGCGCGCCGGGGATATCGGGTGGCGGTGACCGACATTCGTGCGGAGGCGGCGGCGGCCACGGCCCACACGATTCGTGAACAGGGCGGGGAGGCGCTGCCCGTCACCATAGACGTGGCCGACTCCGCGTCGGTCAACCGGGGATTCCAAGCCATCGTGGAGGAATGGGGCGGCGTGGACGTGCTGGTGAACAATGCCGGCATTGTTCACCAGAGTCTGATGGAGCATCTGACCGACGAGGAATGGCATCGTGTGCTCAACGTGAACCTGACGGGTGTGTTCTACATGTCCCGGGCAGCCATCCCGTCGCTGCGGGAGCGGGGTCCGGGGGGCCGCATCGTGAACATCTCCTCGGTGCTGTCCACCGTGACCCGCCCCTTGAACGGGCCATACTCGGCCAGCAAGGGCGGCATCAACGCGCTGACGCGCGCCCTGGCCCTGGAGCTGGCCCCGTCGCGCATCACGGTCAATGCGGTGGCTCCGGGTCACATTCTGACGCCGCTGACCGTGCCGATGTTCACCCCGGCGGTCACCCGGGCGTTTGAGGAACGCATTCCGCTGGGCTATCTGGGTCAGGCGGAGTGGATCGCGGATGCCGTCCTCTTCTTGGTGAGTCCCGAAGCCCACTACATCACCGGTCAAGTGCTGTTCGTGGACGGGGGATACAACATCAACGGGGATCTGCCCAACTTGGAATTTGGCCGCTGAGGGCCCTCCATTCCCAAGCGGGCCGCACGGTGGACGGGGGAGACGAGACATGGACACCTGGAAGCTCATCGCGTTGGACACGGGCACGTCCGTCATCGAGAAGTCCATCCTGACATACCTGACCGACGTCGGGCAGACGCTTCGCATTCCGCGCGTGATGTGGTATCTGGAAGGATCCCGCCGCGTCATCGTCGACACCAGCGTGGACAGTGAGGAGGTCGCCGTCAACATCATCGGCGAGAATCTCTCGCGCACCCCCGATCAGCGGCCCGCCGACGCACTGCGGGCCATCGGCGTCGACCCGGGTCACGTGGATCTCATCATCTTCACACACCTGCATTGGGACCACTGCGGCAACTTGGACTTGTTTCCCAACAGCCGCCTGTTGGCGCAGCGTGAGGAGATTCGATACGCGTACGCGCCGAGCCGCTTCTTTGAACGGGCCTTCCTGTCACCTCAGGCCGGCCTGACGCCTTCCTTCCAGGGGCGGCGCCTGGAAGCTCTGGTCGGCGATCAGGAGATCTTGCCCGGTCTCGAGGTGCTGCACAGTCCCGGGCATACGCCGGGGTCGCAGGCCGTGCGGGTCAAGACGGCCCAGGGCTGGTTCACGATTGCCGGCGACGCGATTTTCACGTACGAGAACTTGGAGAAGGATATTCCCCCCGGATTTCATGTTCAGGTGGATCAAGCGCTGGACTCCATGCATCGCATCGCGCGGGTCTCCGACGTGGTGCTGCCGTCGCACGACTACAAGCTCTTCGGCACGGAGCGCATAGTGGAGCTCGGAGGTTGACCAGGGCGCGGGAGCACGGGGCGGAGGACTCGCGGCGACAGCAGGAGAGGAGCAGAAAGCGATGAAGCAGAGTTCAGCCATCTTGCACGGCCAGCTGAGTCGGGTGCTGGCGGAGATGGGCCACACCGACGAGTTGTTGGTCACGGACGCCGGGCTGCCGATTCCCTTGGGCGTCGAACGCGTGGACTTGGCGTTGACCGGCAACGTGCCCCGCTTGAGCACCGTCCTGGAGAGAATTTTGGCCGAGCTGACGGTGGAGGAAGCCGTCATGGCGGACGAGATGGCAAAACACAGTCCGGCACTCTTTGAAGAGGTCCGGCGATTGCTGCCGAGCAGCGCCCGCATCACGCTGGTGCCGCACCCGGACCTCAAGGCGCGCACGCACGGGGTGCGGGCGGCGGTGCGAACCGGAGAGCTGACATGGTATGCCAACATCATTCTGGTCGGCGGCGTCTCGTTCTGAGGCGGCCAACCCGAGCCGCGGCCGACCGGCAAGGCAGGTGAGGTTGATGCCCGGACCCAGGTTTGTGGACGCCGAAGAGATTGCCCGCGCCATTCCCGACGGCGCCCACCTGCTGACCGTCGGCATGACGTTGAGCGGGGCGTCGGAGGCGGTTCTGCGCGCGCTGGAAGACCGCTTTTTGCATGAAGGGCATCCGGCGGACCTGACCCTCATTCATGCCTCGGGTCAGAGCAACCGGCAGGACGGCATCCAGCATCTGGCTCACGAGGGCATGGTGCGGCGCATCATCGGCTCGCACTGGGGATTGGCGCCGCGTTGGATGGACCTGATTGCGACCAATCGCGTCATTGCCTACTGCCTGCCCCAAGGTCAGGTGACCCACTGGTTCCGGTCCATGGCGTCGGGCCTGCCGGGTCATCTCACCCAGATTGGGCTCGAAACTTTCATCGATCCCCGTGTGGAGGGGGGCAAGATGAACGCGCGGACCCGGCCGGAGCCCGATCTGATCCGCGTCGTGCAGGTGGAAGGCCGCGAGTATCTCTGGATTGAAGCGGTGCGCGTCGACTGGGTCTTGGTGCGCGGCACGCTGGCGGATGACCGGGGCAACATCGCCGCGCCGGAAGAAGCGATGAAGCTCGAGATTCTGCCGGCCGTGTTTGCCGGGCGGCGGTATGACGGTCGCATTGTGGCCCAGGTGAAGCACGTTGTGCCCCGGGGCACGCTGAATCCTCGGAACGTGGAGATTCCGGGCGCCCACGTCCACTTCATCACGGTCGCCAAGAATGCGGAGCGGGACCATCGGCAAACCTCCAGCTTCGTCTTTGAGCCGCGATTCTCCAGCTGTGGCTGGGATCCGTCGCTGGCCGACGCGGCCGTCCGCCCCCTCGACGTGCGGCGCGTGATTGGGCGTCGCGCCATGCTGGAACTGGCGGCGGGCGACATCGTCAATATGGGCACCGGCATTCCCAATGACGTCATTGGTCCGGAAGTCCTCAACGAAGAGGCGGGGGACCTGGTCACGCTGACCGTGGAATCCGGCGTGTACGGCGGGCGGCCCCTGGGCGGCATTGATTTCGGCATCGCCGAATACCCGGACGCGTTGATTGAGCATCCCTATCAGTTCGACTTCTATAATGGCCATGGGGTCGACATCACGTTTATGGGATTTGGCGAAGCGGACCGCGAAGGCAATGTCAACGCGACCAAGCTGGGGGAGCGCGCCACCGGCGCGGGGGGCTTTATCGACATCACGCAGCAGGCGCGCACGGTGGTCTTCTGTGGGACCTTCACGGCCCAAGGGGTGGACGTGACGGCCGGAGACGGACGGCTCACCATCCGGCGTGAAGGCGCCGTGCGCAAGTGGGTCGAGCGCGTGCAGCAGCTGTCGTTCAACGGCGCACGCGCTTTGGCCAACGGGCAGCGGGTGCTGGTGGTCACCGAGCGCGCGGTGGTCCAACTGACGCCCGCCGGGTGGACCGTCGTCGAAGTGGCGCCGGGGGTGGACTTGGAGCGGGATGTGCTGGGACAGATGGCATTCCGGCCGGCTGTGGCCGATCCGGTGCGGGAGGTGCCGCCGGCGATTTATTCGGAAGCCCGGTTGGGTTTGAGAGCGCGGCTGATGGGGGACTGAGGGATCGAAAAGGGGTGGAATCGTGACAGAAGACGTCGTGATTGTCGACGGCGTGCGGACCGCCATCGGCACATTTGGCGGAAGTCTCAAGGAGGTGCCGGTCAGCACGCTCGGCGCGGCCGTCATTCGGGAGGCTCTCCGACGGTCCGGGGTGGAGCCGGGCACGGTCGACGAGGTGATTTTGGGGTCGGTCGGGCAGGTGTCGCAGGATGCCTTTTTGGCCCGGGTGGCCGCCCTGGGAGCGGGGCTGCCGGCGGAGACCAGCACGGCTCAGACCGTGAACCGACTCTGCGGCTCGGGCCTGCAGGCCATCATCACCGGAGCTCAGTGGCTGAAGCTGGAAGACGCCGATGTGGTGGTGGCGGGCGGCGCCGAGAATATGAGCCGGCTTCCCTACTATGTGTGGAATCGGTGGGGACGGCGGCTCGGCCACTCCGAGCTGGAGGACGGCGTGTTGAGTGCGGTGACCGATCCCTTCGAGCATTATCCGATGGGCGTGACGGCCGAGAAAGTGGCCGAGGAGTTCGGCATTTCCCGTCTCGACCAGGACACACTGGCGTTGGATTCCCAGCAGCGGGCGCGGGCCGCCATCGCGGAAGGCCGCTTTGCGGATCAGATCCTGCCGCTGGAGGTGCCGGACGGGCGCCAGAAGCGTGAGTTCAGCGTCGACGAGCATCCCCGGGACACTTCCTTGGAGCAGCTGCAGCGTCTGCGACCGGCGTTCCAGGAGGGCGGCACGGTCACGGCGGGCAATTCCTCCGGGATCAACGACGGCGCCGCCGCCGTCGTCCTGATGCGGGCGCGCGACGCCGAGCGCAAGGGGCTGTCCCCTCGCGGCCGTTTGGTGAGCTACGCGGTCGCCGGCATCCGGCCGGAAATCATGGGGTATGCGCCGGTGGCAGCGATTGCCAAAGCGCTCCAGAAAGCCGAGCTGACGTTGGATGACATCAGCCTGGTCGAACTGAATGAGGCGTTTGCGGCCCAGGCGCGCGCGGTGGTGCGGGACGCGCATCTCGACTGGTCGATCACCAACGTCAATGGCGGCGCCATTGCGCTCGGACACCCGATCGGCGCGACCGGCGCCATCCTGACGGTGAAGATGCTCTATGAACTGGAGCGCCGGCGGCAGCGCTTCGGACTGGTCACCATGTGCATCGGGGGCGGACAAGGCATCGCCGCCGTGGTGGAAAATCTGCGCCGCTGAACAGGCCGGGCCACTTGTCCGATCAAGGTTGTGAGGGGAGGCACGGATGGAGAAGCCAATCGCGCTTGTGACCGGGGCCCAGCAGGGGATCGGCCTGGCCATCGCGCATGTCCTGGCCACCCGGGGATTCTACACGGTGTTGTGTGACTTGGACGAAAGGGCGCTGGCGGTCGCTTCGGAAGGCATTGGGGACAGCTCCGGATACACGGTGGACGTCAGTGATTTCAGCGCCGTCGAACGGGTGGTGGCGCAGGTGGAAACGGACTTGGGCCCCATCGCCGTGCTCGTGAACAACGCGGGCATCAATCGGGACCGCATGCTCCACCGCATGTCCCGTGAAGAGTGGGATTTGGTGGTGGCCGTGGACCTCACCGGTCCATTCAACCTGATGCGCCACGTGATCCCGCGCATGCGCGAACGGCGCGCCGGCCGCATTGTCAACATCTCGTCGGCCAGCTGGCAGGGCAATGTGGGACAGGCCAACTACGCCGCGGCCAAGGCGGGCGTCATTGGACTGACCAAGACTGCGGCCAAAGAACTGGCGCCGTTCAACGTGACGGTCAACGCCATTTGTCCCGGATTCATCGATACGCCGATGACCCGTCGCATGCCGCCCGAGGCGTTCTCGGCCATGCTGGCCAAGATCCCCATGGGCCGGATCGGAACGCCCCACGACGTCGGCAAAGTGGTGGCCTTCTTGGCGTCCGACGATGCGGCCTATGTGACCGGCGAAGTCATCAACGTCGGTGGGGGCATGGTGTTGTAAGGGATTCGAGTATCCGCCGCGGGTGGGGGCCAGACGCCAAGGGGCTGCCCCCGCCGGTTGGGCGGTCTGCCAGCGGGGTCTGAAAACGCGGCTATCTCGGCGGGCCGCAGAAGAGCCGCTGTTCCCGAGCGCGGCGGGCGGTCGGGAGATGCCGAGCAGTGGGACGGCGTGTGAGGCCTGTCGTCGGCGGGGTGGGCGTGGCCTCCCCCTCAATACCCGAGATGAAGGAGGCGCATGACATTCACCACCACGATGCCGAGCGCCAGCGCCAGCGGCAAGGTGGTGCCCCAGACAATCAGCAGGCGCAGCACGGTTGGCCACTGCACCCGTCGGGGGGCCAGCGCGGAGCCGAGTCCGAACAGGGATCCGTCCGTCGTCTGGGTGGTGCTGACGGGCAGTCCCAGCAGGGCGGCCGACATGACGGTGACGGCCGCGGAGGCCTGCACGGCCAGAGAATGCAGGGGCCGGATCCGGAAAATGTGACCGCCCACGGTGCGGGCAATGCGCCATCCGCCCACGAGCAGCCCGGCCGTCCAGAAAATGAGGGGGAGGCCGATGGCGGCGGCGGTGACATGATAGTGGCCGCCGGCGGCCGTGGTAAAGTCGAGCGCCATGAGACCGATGGCTTTCTCTTGGTCGTTGGCGCCGTAAGCGAACCCCTGCACCATGAGCGTGGCGATCTGCACATAACCCAGCTGGCGCGGTTTGGCGACCGAGACATCCCGCAGCAGGCGCCAGAGCAGGCGGGTGGCTAAAAACGCCACGATATATCCCACGATGACGGATCCGAACAGCCCCACCACCACTTTGGCGACGCCGCCCCAGTGGATGAGAGCGGCTTGACCGTCCAACAGGGTGGCGCCCACCATCCCGCCGGCCAAGGCGATGGTGGTGCTGGACGGAATCCGCAGCCACCACGTGACCAGAAGGGTCAGGATGGCGGCGATCAAGGCAGCCGCCAGCACCGCCGATCCCGCCTGGCGGAAATTGATAATTTCCACGGCGATGGTGTGAGAAACCGCCGTGCCGAAGATGAGAGGGCCCAAGGCGACGCTGCCCACCAGGACGGGGATGAGAAAGCGGGGCGGGATGGCCCGAGTCGGCAAGAAGGTGCCTACCAGGTTTCCCCCGTCGTTGACGCCGGAAATGCCGGCAAAGAGACCGATGAGCGTAAAAAGAATCGCCCCGGTCATGACCGCGGCGCGCCCCGACGCCGATCAGTCGCGTCTGCGGACGGCGGCCGACACCGACTCAACCCTATCGGCCTTCCTTGATGACGATGTCCACAACAATGTTGGCGGCATTGTCGACCCGGTCAGCCGAATTGGACAAGTGCCGGTAGACCTCGCGCAGCCGAATGACGTACTGCAGGTCGTCGACCTGCGACAAATCGGCGATGGCCTGGCGGTACAGCGCCTCCATGCGGTTTTCCAGCCGCTTGGCATCCTGCGCCCGCTGCTTGGCCAACAGACGGTCGGTCGAGAGCGCTTGGATGGCGTCGCGAATGGCCGTTCCGGCGTCGGCCAGCGTGGCCACCATCTCGCGTATGGAAGAGTCGGGGGTGATGCCGTACAGACGGATTTCCTTAATCGTGTTCTCGGCATAATCGGCGATGTCATCCACCGCGCGCGACAGACTGTTGATGTCCTCGCGATCAAAAGGGGTGACCAGGGACTGCAGCAAATGCCCGACCAGCGTCTCCCGCAGTTGATCTCCGTCATGTTCCAATTCCGAAGCCTGGCGGGCCAACTCGTCCTGGATGCGGGAATCCTCCGCAGCCACGAACTGCTTCAAAACCTGAACGACCTCGGCCATGACCGCGGCCTGCTCGGCCAATCCGACGATGAACGGATTGGGGCGGCTGCTAAACACTTCACGCCAGCTCAATGGCTCCCTCCCCGTCCTAACGTGATCGTAACACGATCTTAATCCAATATTAACAGACGTCCCCGAAAAAATTTCTTCCCCCGGTGGACTGACCCGGACTCCGATGGGTGTCGGGCCGCGGCGGCTCGCAACCGGCAACGGAACGGCCGCCGATTGTCGGCGGCCGTACGTGCCTCAGCGTAAGTTGAAGTCCGCTACCGAGTGCCCTGGGCGAAGGCCAGCACCTGATCTTCGGGGCGAAATCCGATGAGGCGGCCCTGTTCTTCCCCGCGCACCAATCGGATCATGGCTGGTATTCCCACAACATGGTACCGCTGCGCCAGCTCCGGCTCCTGATCCGTGTCCACCCGCACCATGCGCACGCTGTCTTGCACCCGATCCAAGACCCGCTCCGCGACTGGACCCAGCCGCCGGCAGTGTGGTCACCACGGAGCGCTAAACAACACCACAACCGGCAGGGGGGACTCGGCCACCTCTCGCTGCCAGGTCGTCTCATCCACGTCCGGCAAAACCACCGTCCGGCCTCCTCTGTGCGTCGATGCCGGCGACCGCTGCCCCGCCGCCTGCCCGCCCTCATGGTACCAAAGTCGGTCGCCGTGTCTCAGTGATAGTATGGCATCGGGGGGCACACATGCTGGAGCGGGAGGGCGTCAGGATTCGCCCCATCGAACTGGAAGACCTCGACGCGCTCTATGGATGGCATCGAGACTTGGAGCTCGAGGCGTACAGCGGGTGGACGCCCCGCATGTCGCGAGCACGATTTGACCGGCGATACGAGGACTTGGTTCGTGACCCTCCCGAAGACCTGGTGCTCTTTGGTATTGAATTCGAGCGGCGCCTGGTGGGGTATGTGGAGTTGGCCGAAATCAGCCGTTGGTCCCGCCGCGCCGCTATCGGTTTTGTCGTCGCGGAGCGCGAGGTGCGGCGGCGCGGCGTCGGACGCAACGCGGTGGTGCTGATGCTGGACTACGGATTCAGCCTGGAAGATCTGGACCGGATCTACGCCGAAGTGTACCCGTTCAACCAGCCGTCGATCCGTTTGCTGGAACGCGTGGGATTTCGCCACGAGGGCACCCTGCGTCAACACGAGGTGCACCAGGGGCGCCGGCAGGATCTGGCCGTCTACGGCTTGTTGCGTACCGAGTTCTATGAGCGTTATCCCACTGTCCTTCCGGATCTGCGATGGACGCCGCCGGAGTGATGCCGCAGTCGGGAGGTGACCGTATGAATGGGGGACCGCCGTGGAATCGGAGCGGCAGAGTCGTCGCCGTCCGCATGAGTTCGACGGGAAACTGGGCGGCGCTCTCAAGCGGGGTGGTGGGCGCGGCCGGCTTCGTCCTGAGCTGGATTCCGCTTCTCGGCATCGTGCTGGGAGACCTTTTCGCCATCCTGGCATTGATATTGGGCCTGGTGGGGTTGGTCAAGCCGGGGGGCAAAGGCTTAGCCGTCGTGGGCATGGTTCTTGCCGTCGTCACCTTGGCGCTCAAGAGTCTGCCGGTCGTGCGCTGGCTTTAGAGGATTGGGCCATTGGCCGCCACGGCGGCGCCCGATCGGAGGCGAGGATTCCCCCGGACGCCGGAGCTAAAAACGGGCGAACCCCCTCAGCACGAGGTTTTCCGGGATGCCGCGGGTTTCCCCCGCAGCGCCAACCGGTAGAATCTCCGACGAGGGGCCGCCCGGCTGGGCGGTTCTCTTAGAATGTCTGCCGGCACGGCGCCGCGCTGCCCCCGCCGATGATGGCTCTCTCGAGGTGTCAACGTGGTCAGAGGTCTGGCCCACGCCACGGCGTCCGATGGTTCAGGGCTGTTCGGGGCGGGCTGGCGGTCCAAGCCGAGCTCCCGCCGTACTTGGTCCAGGGGCTTCACCTCCCTGTCCGAGAACCGCCGGCGCTGCCCCCGCGTCGGCCGGCCCGGTCCAGGGCGCCGACGATGATCTTCATGGCACGGGGTGTCGTCTAGAAGCGCGGAATGACTCCGGTGCACCGCCGTTCTTCCTCGAAGGTGCGCTCCAGCAAGTTTGTGGTGTGGACAGACGTCCGGTGCGGCGGGTCCACCCGCCAGGGATTCGGGCTCGCCGCCCGGTCGGCCAGCGGGCTCTTCGTGGCACGTGGATAGTCCCGGGCGAAAGTGGGCCGGGAACGTGGCGACGGCCGGACGGCCGGCCTCCGGCCGAGCGGCTGCGGCACGTTGTGGCGGATCCGACAGGACTCCGTCGCGCGCGCTGGACCCGGGTCGCCGCCTCGGCCCTCGGCAGTCAAGCCGCGCGACCGGGCGCTTGCCGGCATCGGTTGCCGACGATCTCCCGCGATTCCGACCCGGGGCCCGGGCCGTCGGACAGAGGCCGGACGCTTCGGACCCGCATCGGTGCCCGGCGCGGACCCTCAGAGGAGGCGGGCGATGGATCGGTCTGGGACGGCAGGGACCGCTTCCCGGTCGTGGGGCGAGACCGAGGTGCCATCGCCGGGCGGAGATTTGCCTGGATGCAAAAACCGCCAGGCCATGATGGCGGCTTGCAGGGCAACCGGTCGCGAACCGGCCAGGAAGTCTTGCCCCAGCAATGTCGCCAACGTGCCGATGCGGTTGTACAACGTTTGACGGTGGATCCCCAACGCAGCGGCCGCCTCGCTCTTGGATCCCAGGTGGTCCAACAATGCCGCCAGAACCGGCAGCAAAGGCGGGCGTCGATGCTGGTCGTGCAACAGGACCGGGCCGAGCTCCGGCTCGATGAGGGCCTTGTGCAGCACGGCGGGATCAGTGGCCAGCACCCAACGGTACAGGCCCAGGTCCTGATAGGAGAGGACCGGGAGGTTTAGATGTCGGGCGATGACGAAAGCGTCGTGCGCCTCCATCAAAGCGGTTGACAGGTGCTCCGGTTGGCCGTATGCGGTGGACAATCCGGCTCGCGTGGCCACGGGAAGCAACGTGGTCAGACGGGCATCGACCCGCCGCAGCATGTCCTCGCGCCCGATGACAAGGCACAGCGTGCGCGTCGGTTGAGCCACCGCCAGCGCCGTCACGGTGGGAGGCAGTGCGTCTACCAAAGATTGCGGAGGTCGCGGCTGGATCACCACCATGCGGAACACGCGCTCGCGACCGAGATCGTACAGCGCCGCAAATCGGCGGCCGGCCGCCGGGTCCGAAGGCTCGGTGAACAGCAGATGCTCCAGCAGGACCGTCTCTTCGTAGCGTCGGCTTTGCTCCAAGTTCATCGTCCGAATCAGGTCCTGCGCCAACGCCGCGGCGGTCCGGTCGCAGGCCAGGAAGTGCCGCTCATCCATTTCCGGCCGGTCCAGGGCCAGGTAGAGATCGCCGATGACGCGGTCAAACACCTGAATGGTTTGCCGAATATACGGCGGCGAGCCTTCCACGACCGGGTGGGGCGCGAGGCCGTGGGCTTGGGGAACCGGACCCGGCCACGGTCCCTCGAGCAGCGGAGCCCGGTCCACGTCTCTCGGCACGTAGGCAACCGGCGTGCCACTGAACGTGTGCAGAGCCTCCAAGAGGGCCGATGGGCCCAACGTGTTCAACAACGCGCGCCGCAGTTGGAGCGACAGGGTTTCCAGGTCGTCGATGGTGCGGTGATGCTGGCTCAGCAGGAGCCCGTTGATGTCTTGCGACAGGTCGAGAAAGCGGACCTGTTCGGTGAACACAATGACGGGAAAGTGCGATCGTTCCGCGCGGGCCAGGATGTCCGCCGGCGGCGCCGCCAGATAACGGCCCAGTTCAATTACCACACCGGCCGCGTCCGCCTCCAGCAGCCCATCCAGAAAGGTGCGACGGCTGTCCGGATCGGTCAGGGCGACCCCGGTCGTCAGGACCAACTCCCCTCCCTTGAGAAACTCGGCCACATAGGGCACTTCACCCACGTGCACCCACCTGACGACGCGACCGAGACCCTCACGGCCGGCCATGAGCTTGGCGGGCCGGAAGGTGGGTCGTGCCAACACGTGTTCCACCGTGACCATTGCCCCAGGTCCCCCTCGACGCTTTTGTACAGAATCACTATAGCAATTCATCCACACTCGTCTATGGTGACAACAATACGGCTTGCTACAATCAAACGTATCGTGGAGAGAAGGTAGGCATTAGGCCGTAAACGGCGAGGATGCGGCGAGCGTCGGAAGCCGGCGGAGGAGACGGGGGTTCCTGGGAGAACCGAGGCGAGGGCAGAAACCCGCCGCCGTCGGAAACTCCTCACCGTCCGTTCGCGGCGTGAGGCTCGCCGCCGGGAGACGCCCTGCGGGAAAGGCTGGAATCAAGCGATGCCGAGCGAAACTCTGCGCCACTACATCAACGGGGCCCCTGTAGAGCCGCGCGGTCAGGAACGGATGCCCGTATACAACCCGGCTACCGGAGCCGTGTTGTCCGAAATCGTCCTGGATGACACCGGTGCGGTGCATGCGGCGGTGGAGGCGGCCCAACGCGCTTTTCCGGGCTGGTCCTCGACGCCCATCATGGAACGCGCACGGGTGATGTTTCGCTTTCGCGAGCTGCTTGAGCGCCATCGTCGAGAACTGGCCGCGTCCATCACGGAAGAGCATGGCAAGACCCTGGACGATGCGTACGCGGAGATGGGCCGGGGGATAGAAGTTGTGGAATTGGCGGCCAGCGCGCCCAGCCTTCTCAAGGGTGAGGTGCTGACCGACGTGGCCCACGGTGTCGACGTGGAGCTGATGCGGGTCCCGTTGGGTGTTGTGGCGGGGCTCACCGCGTTCAACTTTCCCGGTATGATTCCCCTGTGGATGTTTCCCATCGCTTTGGTCGCCGGCAACACCTTCATTCTCAAACCATCCGAACGCACCCCCCGGACCCCGATGAAGGTGGCCGCCCTGGCGGCCGAGGCCGGCCTGCCCGCCGGCGTGCTCAACGTGGTCCACGGGGGTTCCGCGGTCGCGGAAGCCCTTTTGACCCATCCGGACATCCGTGCGGTGTCGTTCGTGGGGTCTCAGCCCGTGGCCGAACATGTGTACAGGACCGCCGCCGCTCACGGCAAGCGTGTCCAGGCCCTGGGCGGGGCGAAGAACTTCCATGTTGTGATGCCGGATTGTGACCTGGACTACACAGTCCGCGCGTTGGTCAACTCCGGGTACGGATCCGCGGGGGAGCGATGCCTCGCCTGTGCGGTGATCTTGGCGGTCGGATCCATCCAAGACCCTCTGGTGGACGCCCTGCGCCGAGCGGGGGACGCGCTTCGGGTGGGTCCGGGATCCGAGGAGGGGGTGGAAATGGGCCCGCTGATTCGTCCGGAGCACCGGGAACGGGTGCGCCACTACATTGAAAAAGGCGTGGAGGAAGGCGCCCGCATTGTCCGGGACGGTCGCCGGGACGTTCTGCCGTCTGAGGGGTTCTTCTTGGGCCCCACCCTGTTTGACCACGTGACGCCGGAGATGGCCATCGCTCGGGAGGAAATCTTTGGCCCGGTGCTGAGTGTCATCCGCGTTCCCGACCTGGAGACCGCCGTGCAGGTGGCGAACCGATCGCCGTTTGGCAACACCACCAGCATTTACACCCGCTCCGGAGCCGCCGCGCGTTACTTTCGCGAGCACATCCAGGCGGGCATGGTGGGCATCAACATCGGCGTCGCCGCACCGGTGGCCATTTTCCCGTTCAGCGGATGGAAGACCTCATTCTACGGCGATCTGCACGCCACCGGGCGCGACGGGTACTTGTTCTACACCGAGACGCGAGTGGTCACCTCGCGCTGGCCGTCTTAAGCCTGGAGAGGAGCGTCCGGACCGGGATTGCGGTCGGCCGGGGCGCAACGGCGTCGGGATCGCCAAGGGGCATGGGACGGAGGCCCTGTTCCCGACCAGAGCCGATGCCAGGGTCCGGGGTGTCTATGGTGATCAACCACACAGTGCACGGTCGCCGAGGTCTCGGATCGGTCGGCGCACCAGTCAGGAGGTTCAATATGGCGCGAGTCGTACGGGTGGGACTCATTCAGGCGCATCATGACGTTCCGGGCGATGCACCTCTGGAGGATCACAAGAAAGCGGCCATCGACAAGCATCTGGGCCTCATCCAGGCGGCCAAGGCCGGCGGGGCTCAAGTCGTGTGTCTGCAGGAATTGTTCTACGGGCCGTATTTCTGCACCGAGCAGAATGCGCGGTGGTACGACCTGACCGAACCGGTTCCCGGGGGTCCGACGACCGCTCTGATGCAGGACGTGGCCCGCGAGACGGGCATGGTGATGGTGGTGCCGGTCTACGAAGAGGAGATCACCGGGCTTTACTACAATACGGCCGCCGTGATTGACGCCGACGGCCGTTACTTGGGTAAGTATCGGAAATCGCATCTTCCCCACGTGCAGGCCGGCGAGAAGCCGGACACCGGTTTTTGGGAGAAGTTCTACTTTCGCCCGGGCAATCTGGGCTATCCCGTGTTTGACACGGCGGTGGGCAAAGTCGGCGTCTACATTTGCTACGACCGCCACTTTCCGGAGGGCGCCCGAGCCCTGGGACTCCATGGCGCCGAAATCGTCTTCAATCCATCGGCCACGGTGGCGGGCTTGTCCAAGTATTTGTGGAAGCTGGAGCAGCCGGCGCATGCCGTGGCCAACGGCTACTTTGTCGGCGCCATCAACCGAGTGGGACGTGAAGGCCCATGGAACATGGGTGAGTTCTACGGCGGCAGTTATCTGGTGGACCCCCGGGGACGATTCGTGGCGGAAGGAAGCGCCGACCGGGACGAGGTGGTGATGGGGGATGCGGATTTGGACCTGATCCGAGAGGTTCGCAACACATGGCAATTCTTCCGCGACCGTCGTCCGGACACCTACGGACCCTTGGTGGCGGATTAGCCAGAGGAGGGCCATCATGGCGACCTCGACCGTCTCTGAACGATTCTTGACCGAGGTTGTCGGCCCGCTCGCCGGGCGAGAAGCCCGCGACGAGGCCGAACGCTGCTTCTATTGTTATGAGGCACCGTGCATTCGGGGGTGCCCGACCCATATTGACGTGCCCGTCTTTATTCACCAGATAGCCACCGGCGATGTGGCCGCTGCGGCGCGCACCATCTTGGCCTCCAACATTTTGGGAGCCAGCTGCGCTCGGATCTGTCCCACCGAAGCTCTGTGCGAAGGCGCCTGTGTGCGCCGGGCCGAACGGCCGGTGAGCATCGGCCGCCTGCAGCGCTATGCGACGGATCATGTCATGGCGCATGGGATGCCGGGACTGCCCCGGCTGCCGGAGCGTGCGATTGGCGGCCGAACCGTGGCGGTGGTGGGAGCCGGGCCCGCCGGTCTCGGCGCGGCGGCAACCCTGGCGCGGATGGGCTACCCGGTCACGGTCTATGACGCCCGGGAACGGGGCGGCGGTCTGGACACATATGGCATCGTCGATTATCGGGAGCCGACACCCGTCAGTTTGGCCGAGGTGGAATGGGTGGCGTCCCTCGGTGTGCGCTTCCAATTTGGAGTCCACGTGGGCGCGGACGTGACCTGGGAGGATCTCCGGCAGGAATAT
This sequence comes from Clostridiales bacterium, assembly GCA_027318915.1. The sequence continues at coordinate 12,049 of DAHVOH010000024.1, read as the reverse complement.
GACGCGGTGGTGATGGCGATTGGGCTGGGTCGGGTGCCTTCTCTGCACATTCCGGGAGAGGATCTGCCGGGCGTGTGGGATGCCCTGGATCTGGTGGAAGCCACGAAAACCGGGCCCCCGGACGCCGTTTCCATCGGAGCCCGCGTGGCCGTGATCGGCGCCGGCAACACGGCGGTTGACGCGGCCACCTGCGCAAAGCGCCTCGGGGCCGAGGACGTGACCATCTATTACCGGCGCGGGGAAGCCGCCATGCCGGCCTATGCCTATGAATACACCTTCGCCAAGCAAGAGGGCATCCAGTATCGCTGGTGGACGACGCCGGTGGCGATTGTGGGGCAGGGACGCGTCGAAGGCCTGCGGGTCGTGCGGACACGCCCCGTCGAGCCGGCGTCCGCCGCGCGCCGGGATGCCGTTTTGGAATCGGTCCCCGGCACGGAGGTGACGGTGCCCGTTGATGCCGTCATCCGGGCGATTGGACAGGACAAGCGTCGGGAGGCGTTTCAAAGCGTCGGCGTCGCAATCGCCGCCGGACGGGTCCAGGTGGACCCGGACACGTACGAAACCACGGTGTCGGGCGTCTACGCCGTCGGTGATGCGCTCGCCCGCCCCGGAGAGGCCACGGTCGTGCAAGCCGTGGAGGATGGCAAGCAGGCCGCGTTCGCCATTCATCGGAAGTTTGCGTCGCCGCCGGCCGCGCCGGCATCTGAGCAAGGGAGGCAGTGACATGGCGGATCTTCGCGTCGAGTTCGCCGGGATTCGTTCCCCCAATCCGTTTTGGCTGGCCTCCGGGCCGCTCACAAATTCCGCCTACCAAGTGATGAAGGCGTTTGATGAAGGGTGGGGCGGTGCGGTATGGAAAACGGTGGGCGACCCCATCGTCAATGTCACCGCCCGCTTGGGATCGGTGGACTATGGCGGGCGGCGGATGATGGGACTGAACAACATTGAGCTGATTTCCGACCGGCCGATCCAGGACAATCTGGACGAGATTGCGCAGGTCAAGCGGCGTTTTCCCGACCGGGCGGTCATTGTTTCCATGATGTTTCCCGTTGATGAAGCGGTCTGGCGCGACATGGTGCGGCGCGTCCAGGACACCGGCGCCGACGGCATCGAACTCAATTTTGGTTGTCCCCACGGCATGAATGAGCGCGGCATGGGCTCGGTGATCGGGCAGGTCCCGGAATACACCGAACAGGTGACCCGGTACGCCGCCCAGGACGCCGAGATCCCCATCATCGTCAAACTCACGCCCAATGTCACCGATGTGCGCCATCCGGCCCGAGCGGCCGTCCAAGGCGGCGCCCGGGCCCTCTCGTTGATCAATACGGTCAACAGCATCGTCGGCGTGGATCTGGACCGGTGGCTTCCCGTGCCTCACGTGGACGGTCTGGGAAGTCACGGCGGGTATTGCGGTCCGGCAGTCCGGCCGATCGCCCTGCACATGGTGTCCAGCCTCGCCAACGACCCCGGGGTGTCCGTGCCCTTGGTGGGCATAGGCGGTATCGAGACGTGGCGCGACGCGGCGGAGTTTCTGCTGCTGGGAGCGTCCGCCGTCCAGGTGTGCACCGGGGCCATGCACTACGGTTTTCGAATGGTCCGGGAAATGATCGAAGGGCTTTCGGACTATCTGGACGGCAAAGGACTCGCCTCCGTCGGCGAGTTGGTGGGCAAAGTGTCGCCGCGCATAACCGACTGGGCCAACCTGAATCTCTCCTACAAGGTGGTGGCCCGCATCCACGGGGATCTCTGCATCGGGTGCAACCTTTGCTACATCAGCTGCGACGACGGTGGTCACCAATGCATAGACCGCGTGGCCGGGCAAAAAGTTCCCGTGATCCGTGAGGACGACTGCGTCGGGTGCAATCTCTGCGCGCTGGTCTGTCCGGTGCCGGGCTGCATCGAAATGGTGGAGCCGGGCGGTTCCCGGCCCCCCCAGACCTGGCGTCAGCGCGAGGCTCTGCTGTCCCAAGGCTGAGACAACGATCGCGGCAAGGGAGGAAGATCATGCGCACCTTGATCCAAAACGGTCAGATCGTGACCGCGTCCGACACCTATCAGGCGGACCTCCTCATCGAGGACGGCATCATCGCCCGCATTATGCGCGCACCTCATGACGATGTCATGGCCGTGGACCGAGTCATCGATGCGGCCGGAAAGCTGGTGCTTCCGGGGGGCATCGATGTGCACACGCATTTCGATATGCCGTTTGGAGGCACCTATTCGTCGGATGATTTCGAGACCGGCACGCGCGCGGCGGCCATGGGCGGCACCACAACCATCATTGACTTTGCCATTCAGACGCGGGGCCACACGTTGCAGGAAGGGTTCGACACCTGGATGGCCAAAGCGGAAGGCAAAGCGTCCATCGACTACGGCTTCCACCTCATCTTGAGCGAGGTGACACCGGCTGTCCTGGCCGAGATGCCCCGCTTGGTCAATCAGGGCGTGTCGAGCTTCAAGCTGTTCACCGCTTATCCCGGCGTGTTCATGGTGGGAGACGGCGACATTTTCCGCGCCCTGCAAGTCGCCGGCGGCATGGGCGCCTTGATCATGATGCATGCGGAAAACGGCGGCGTGATTGATGTGTTGGTGGCCCAGGCGCTGGCTCGGGGGGAGACGGCGCCCAAGTACCACGCGCTGACTCGTCCGCCGGCGGCGGAGGGCGAGGCCACTCACCGGGTGTTGGCCCTGGCCGAGATGGCCTCGGCCCCCATCTATATTGTGCATCTGTCGGCCCGCGAAGCGCTGGAGGCGGTGAAGGCGGCGCGGGATCGCGGACAGGCGGCGTACGCGGAAACCTGCCCGCAGTATTTGTTTTTGTCCTATGACAACTACGAAGAGCCCGGATTTGCGGGGGCCCAGTATGTGATGTCGCCGCCGCTCCGCCCGCGCGATCATCAGGAGGCCCTGTGGACGGGCCTGCGCATGGACGATCTCCAAGTGGTGTCCACCGACCACTGCCCGTTTCGGATGGCGGACCAGAAAGTCCTGGGCCAAGACGACTTTTCGAAGATTCCCAACGGCGCGCCGGGCGTGGAGACGCGGATGAGCCTGATGTTTGACGGTGGCGTGCGCGGCGGGCGTATCTCCTTGGAACGCTTCGTCCAAGTCACGGCGGAGCGGCCGGCGAAATTGTTCGGACTCTACCCCCAGAAGGGAACCGTGGCCGTTGGGAGCGATGCGGACCTCCTGATCTGGGATCCGGATCGGGCGGTGACCCTGTCGTCGGCGACGCTGCACATGCGGACGGACTACAGCCCCTATGAGGGCCGTGTGGTGCATGGCGTGCCCGACGTGGTTCTCTCCCGCGGCGAGGTGGTGGCGGAACAGGGGGAGTATCGGGGGCACCCCGGTCGGGGGCGCTATCTGGCGCGCAAGCCGGCCCCGTCCCAGGGGACCGGTCCCGCTGGTGCATAAGGTTTCCGTTCCGAATCTCCCCGCGCGGGCGATCGCGCAGGGTGGTTGAGACTCCTCGTCGGTGTCGTGGAACCAGACCCGGGCATTCCTGAAACATGGCACGAAAGGGAGGATGTTCGTGAACACGTGGTCATCGCTGCGGCGTACGGCCGTCGCCGGCCTCATCACCGCAGGTTTGGGGGCAGCGCTCGCGGGCTGCGGGGGTTCAACCGCGGCTGCGGCGCCGAAAGCCCATGCACCGGTCTCGATTGTGTATTGGAGCGGCCACGCCTCCGGGGCGCTGCACGCGGCGGTGGTGGCGGAGGTGGCCCAGTTCAACCAGACCCACCCCGGCATTCACGTGACCTTCGTGGTGCGCGGCGCGTCGTCCCATGGCTTGGAAGCGTTCGAAGCGGGTCAGGCGCCCAACGTGGGCATGGTGAGTGCCTACATTGTCCCGCAGCTGGTGCAGGCCGGCGCCCTGGTGCCCCTCACGTCCTATCTGAACGGCCCCAACGGCCTCACCGCCGCGGACATTCACAACCTGTACTATCCGGCCGTCTGGAACGACATGAAGGAAGGCACCAAAATCCAGTACATGATGCCCCTCGAAAAGAAATCGATTGTGGTCCTCTACTACAGCGAACCGCTCTTCCAGAAGGCGGGCATCAGCACGCCGCCGCGGACGTGGGCGCAGGTGGGCGCCGATGCCGCCAAGATCACGGCCCTCGGCCCGCAGTACCACGGCATCGCCTGGACCCCGTATCTGCAGCAGTTCTTCGACATGGTGCTCGCCGACGGCGGCCGCATTTTCACGACGCAAACCGGTCGGCGCGCGTATTCGCTGGACAATCGGGGTGGGCGGGAAGCTCTCACCATGCTGCGCAGCTGGATACAGAACGGCTCGATGATTCTCACGACCGGCTACGAATATCAGCTGGACTTCGGCACCGGCGATGTCGGCATGCTGATTGACACCTCGGCCGGGTACACATATGACAAAAGCGCGGTGGGCGGCAAGTTCGTGATGGGCGGGACGCCCGCGCCGGCGGGGACGTCGGGCCATTCGGCGCAGTACATCAACGGCGCGTCCCTGGTGATGTTCAACGTGGGCACGGCGGCGCAGAAGGCGGCCAGCTGGACGTTCATGAAGTGGATGTCCTCACCGGCCACCAACGTGTACTGGGATGAGCACACCAACTATCTGCCGCTCGGTCCGCAGGAGGCGGCGCTGATGCGGGCCTTCTACGCGGCGCATCCGGCGCAAGCGGCCAGCTTCTCCAATCCGGCGTACTGGTGGTTCAAGCCGCGGACGCCCAACTTCGAGGCGTCGGTCACGCCCATGCAGGCGGTGCTGGAGCAGGCCTTGCAGGGGAAGATCGGCATCCCCGCCGCGCTGCAGCGGATGAGCACGGTGGGCACGCAGTATCTGTCGGGCAAAGTGCGCGGCTAAGCCGGCGGGCGGCGGCCCGGGGGCCGATGCCTGGGCCGCCGCCGGAAAGGAGGGGCGGATGGCGCGGACGGTGGTAGAGCGGCTGACGGTGGCGGCGCCCCCGGCGCGGCGCCGGCGATGGGGGGACGGAGTGCTGGCCATTCCGTTTCTGCTGCCGGCGGTGGCGTTTTTGGTGGTGTTTGTGTATGTGCCGGCGGGCATGTCGCTGGTGCTGGGGTTTTATCACTACCATCTGCTGGGGGTGGATACCACCTTTGCGGGGCTGTACAACTTCAAGCAAGCGCTGACCTACCCGATTTTTTGGCTGGCGGTGCGCAACACGCTGTATTTTGCGGGGCTGATGATTCCGACCACGCTGGTGGGGGCGGTGTTGATCGCCGTGCTGCTGCAGCGGCAAACGCGGCTGTTTGCGTGGATGCGGACGTTTGTGCTGCTGCCCTACATCACGCCGGTGATTGCCACCAGCATCGGGTGGCTGTGGATGTTCGACCCCCAGTACGGGATTTTGAACGCGGTGCTGGCGGTGGTGCATCTGCCGCCGTCGCAATGGCTGCTGAGCCCGGCGATGGCGATGCCGGCGGTGGCGTTGTACAGCTTGTGGCACGGGATCGGGTTTGACGTGGTGATTGTGCTCAGCGCGCTGGCCAATATTCCGGCCACCTTGCTGGAGGCGGCGGCGATTGACGGGGCGACCGAGTGGCGGAAGTTTTGGAAAGTGACGTGGCCGCTGCTGTCGCCGGTGATGTTTTTTCTGGTGATTGTGACGACGCTGGCGACGCTGCAGGCGTTCAGTCAGATTTACGCGCTGTCGGGGGGCAACGGGGGGCCGGAGTATGCGACCACCACGCTGCTGTTGTTGATTTACGAGACGGCGTTTCGGTACTTTCACTTTTCCTACGCGGCGGCGATGGCCATCATGCTGGTGCTGATGATTCTGGCGCTGTCGCTGCTGCAGGGGGCGCTGGCGAAACGGTGGGTGTTTTATCAATGAGCGCGCGGGCAACGGCCCGCCCGGACCGGCCGGGACGGCGGCGGCGGGCGTGGGGCGCGGGGGTGCGGGCGGGGCTGGGGCTGGTCATCGGGCTGGCGTTTGTGTTTCCCTTGTACATCGCGTTGGTGACGTCGCTGGACACGAAGGCGGATGTGTTCACGTTTCCGCCGCATCTGACGCTGGACTTTCAGTGGCACAACTATGTGCGCATGTGGCACATGGGGCGGTGGCTGATGTATTTCGGGAACACGACCTTCATCACGCTGACCACCATCGCCATCGCGCTGGCGACCAGCATTCTGGCGGCGTATGCGCTGTCGTTTCTGCGGTTTCGGGCGCGGGACACGGTGTTTGTGCTGTTGCTGCTGGTGCTGATGGTGCCGGGGGAAGCGCTGCTGATCCCGAACTACGTGACGCTGCATCTGCTGGGGCTGCTGAACACGCGGTGGGCGCAGATTCTGCCCTATGGGGGGTCGGTGTTCGGGGTGTTTCTGCTGCGCCAGCAATTTCTCTCGATGCCGGCGGCGTATCGGGACGCGGCGCGGATGGACGGGGCGGGGCATCTGCGGTTTTTGTGGAGCGTGGCGCTGCCGCAGGTACTGCCGACGGTGTTCACCATCGGGCTGTACATTTTCATCGGCAGTTGGAACGCGTTTCAATGGCCGTTGATTGTGACCATCAGCCACCATGTGCAGCCGATTGAAGTGGAGGTGTCGCGGCTCGAGCTGGCCCATTCGGTGGACTGGCGGCGGCTGACGGCGGCGGGCATCATGGCCACGACGCCCTTGGTGATCCTGTTCTTCCTGCTCCAAAAGCACATCATCCGCGGCATCAGCCGCAACGAGGGCATCCAGGGCTAGACGCCCGGGTCGAGTCGGAGCGGTCGCCTCCTTCGGACCGCTCCGACGGCTTTGGGTCAGGCGATGCGGCCGCTCCCCGGCTTCCCTCAGGGCCCTGTGACGCTCGGGCGCTCCACGCTTGATGAAAGCCTCTCGACTGCGTCACACGACGACAGTCTCCGCTTCATCGCCCTCCCGTATGCTCAAGAGGACCTTCCCGCCGGAACGGCGGGACTTTGGGCCCAGCACGCGCTGCTCCCGCTGTTATCCGGTCCCCGTGCGGCCGCGGGGCTTCCACCGTCAATGCCGACCTCCCGACTCTGGCGGAACGGCGGCGAACCCGACGACGCGCACTCCGCAACGTGGCTCCCCTCGCGGTCGCAGGTGCCCTGACCGTCGCCTGCCACCAACGGTTCGCCCTCCTGCCCGGGCTGTCCCGATCCGGGTTGAGGCTGGCCGGGGGCCGGCGGGCGGCGTCTCCCCGGAAGAGGCCGCCCGCTTCGCCTTTCTGCTTGCCATGCCCATCATGGCCGCAGCCGGCTTTGGAATGGCCGCATCTGTTCTGCCTCGGCGCGGCCCCGCTGCGCGCGGCGCTCGTGGGCGCCGTGACGGCCGGCGCGACCGCAGGGCTCTCGACCCACGTGCTGCGGCGGGACTTCCGGCACGAGGGCTGGCGGTTTTCGCCCGGGCGAGCCTCCGCATCGATCTGGCGGCCCGTCGGCGGCTCCGCCCCTGCCGTTGGCGCCGGGCACCTCCACGGGACCAAGCGGGAGACCAGTCTGTCCCGACCCCGGCCGGTATCGTCTCGCCGACGGGCGTTTTCGCCGGTGCCAAAAACTCCGGCGTCGCCGAAGAGCGTTCGGTTATCGTTGTATTGTCGATAGGTCTATAATAGCGGAGAGAATATAGGAGGACGAGGTGACGTTCCGAGCAACTATCAACCCAAACGGTCATGGCCGTATCGACACCGGGAGGAGCGTGCGCCAATGTCGGAGAAGGCATCTTTGCCTGCGGACACTGTGACAGTGCGGGCTCTGGCCTATCAAAGCTCGTGGAAATTCTTTCTCATCGTCATCGTCGCCGCGCTGCCGGCGTTCATGGAAGGGTTCGACTCCAACCTCTTTGCCTTCGGCTCGCCGTACATCGTCCATCAAGTGCATGCCACCGCGGCGCTGCTGGGCACCTTGGCCACGGGCTTCGCGCTTGGCATCGCCATCTTCAGCCTGGTTGGCGGCTATCTGTTTGATCGGTTTTCGGTCAAGTACACCATCGTGATGTCGGTGGTCATCTTCGCGTTGTTCACCGTGCTGACCGGATTCGCCACCAGTCCCGTGGTGCTGTTTGCGGCCCGCCTGCTGGTGGGCGTCGGCATCGGCATCTTTCAGCCCGCCATCGTGGCGCTGCTGGGAGACATTTTCTTTGAAACCCGGGGCCGCGCGGTGTCGGCCTTCGCCGTGTTCTTCGGGGGCGGTCTTTTTGTGAGCCCCTACGTGATCCAGCCCTTTCTGCCGCATTACCGCATCCCCTTCATCATTTCCGGATTGGTCTCGCTGGCGGTTTTGGTGGTGTTTGCCCTGGTCATCCCGAAAACGTACAAGAAGATGTCCCGCCGCCGCGTCGGCTTTTCCGGGGTGTTCCACCGCAATGTGCTGATTCTCTCCGCGTCCATTTTCCTCTTCGGCATTTGCCTGTTCGGGTTCCTCAGCTATTATTCCGACTACCTGCTGAAGGGTCTCGGCTTGGCGTCGGGCTCGGCGGCGACGGTTTACTCGATGGGCGGTCTCGGCGGGTTGATCTGCGCGTTTCCCATCGGATACCTGGCCGACAAGCTGGGGCGGAAGTACATCGTCAGTCTGGCCGCCTTCCTCATCATGATCGGCAGCCTGGGCATGTTTCTGGTTTCGCGCAATGTGGCCGCCCTCATCGCCCTGACCTTCGCGTTCGGCGCGGGCTGGGGCATTTATGTCGACCTCGTGGCGACGCTGAGCCAGGACTCCGTGGATGATGCCATCGCCGGCACGGTGACCGGATGGATCTTTCTGGTCTTCAACGTGGGCGCGCTCTTCGGCGGTCCTCTCTTTGGCCGTCTTCTGCCGGCCGGTTTCGTGACCGCCGGCGTGGTCACCCTGGGCCTCTCCAGCGTGTTGTCGTTCGGACTCACTCTGCTCACGCGCCCGGTGACCGAAAGCAACATCGTGGTCGAGGAGGTCAAGGCGGGGGCCTCGTGAGCCCGGCCCGCACGGCGGCCGGGCAAGGAGGAGACACATGAAGCACGCCCGTGATGGCGGCGCCTGGCGCTCGTCGCCGGTGCGAGGGACCCGTTCGGCGAGCCCGTCCCAGGCCGCGCGCGTCACGCCCCTCCGGGACTATCGCCGGCGCACGTCGCGCCGCCGCATCGGGATGCGGGTGCGGGGCGCTCTTCACGTGGCCGCGCGGGGCTTTCTCGTCATCCCCCCGGCCTTTTGGATGGGCATGCTCGCCGGGCTCGTGGCGGGGGCCGTGCTGCTGGCGGCCACCGGGCACCGCCAGTTGTTCGTCCGCCCGGGCGTGGTCCACATCCAGCCTCAGGGCCCGGTTTCGCACGGCCGGTCCGATCCCGTGCCAAACGGCGGTGTCGTGCCGGGTTCGGTGGTGCCCGGCTAGACGATCCACGCCCGGCTCGCCACGGTGGGTTCCGTGCGTGCCTCGGACGGCCGGCCGGCAAGCCCGGTCGTGACGCGAGCCGTGTGGACGGTCCCATGGTGGCGAGGTGTCCGGTTGACTCGAAAGTGAGGTGAACGGCATGGCCTCCGATCCGCCCCTTCCTGTTCTCCACCACGTCCGGTGGAGGCGATGGGCCCGTAGTCGCCGTGGTGTGTGGTTTCCTTGGGCCGCCGTCCTGAGCCTCGGCCTGGTCGCTCTGCTGCCCGCCTGTGGGAGCGCGGCGGCATCCGCTCCCGCCACCCACGAGATCACCTTGGTGGGCGGAATTCAGACCGAGCCGAACTGGTGGTTCCCGGTGGTGCCCGAAGCCTTCAACGGGACCAACAACGATGGCATCGGCCTCATGTATCGGCCCCTGGTCTGGATTGCCAACAACGGCACGATCGACTTCACGCGCTCCATCGCTGCCAAGATAGTCGTCAGTCGGGACGACACCGTGTACACCGTCACCATGAACCCCAAGTGGCACTGGTCGGACGGACGGCCGGTGACGGCCGCGGATGCCGTGTTTGGCTGGGACATCTATCAGGCCACCGGCCAACCCTCCGCTCCGTGGAACAATTCCGCCATGGGGTCGCGGTCGCTGGACGCCGTGAAAAGCGTGACCCAAAGCGGACCACGCTCCATCACCATCACCCTGAACCATCCGTACAATCCTGTCTGGGCGGAGCTGGACGTGCTGAACTACGCGAGCCCGATTCCCAAGTTCGTGTGGGACAAATACACCAACATGACCCAGGAGCTGAAGTGGTTGTACTCCATGGGCAACAAACCGCTCAACGCGGCGTTTCGGGTGGTGGATGGCCCCTATGACGTGAGCCGGTATGTCCCCAGCGAATACTGGACCATGCAGGCGAATCCCCGCTACGACGGTCATCGGCCCCAGTTCACCACGCTGGTCTACCAGTATGAAACGTCCGCCGACAATGTGTTTGTCAGCCTTCGGAAGGGGACCTTCGCCACCGCCAATTTGCCCACATCGTACTATGGGTCGGCCAAGCAGCTGACCCAATATCGGATTGCCACCAACGGCTACGACTTCAGCTTCAACATCATCCAGCCCAATTTCGCGGCCAATACCAAAACGCTGGGTGGGCTGTTCAATAACCTGTATCTCCGCCAGGCGATGCAGATGGGCATCAATGAGCCGTTGATTGCCAAGGCGTTTTACAAGGGGTTTGCGGTCCCGGATTACACGGTCGTGGCGCGCAGCCCGACCAATCGCTTCTACGATGCGCATCTCCCCGTCTACTATCCATACAATCCGGCCAAGGGCCGAAAGCTTCTGGAGAAGCACGGGTGGCACCTGGTCGATGGCGTCATGGAAAAGCACGGCATGAAGCTCGCGTTCGACTTCATCTACATGTCGGGCTCGACCACCGAGGAGCACATCGTCGAGTATCTGCAGCAAAGCTGGGCGCAGGAGGGCATCGATGTCACCCTCGTCCCCATGCCGTTCAACCAAATCCTGAGCGTCACCGCCACCCCGGCGACAGCGAACCAGTGGACCATGGTGTATTGGGGGGCGGGCTGGTACGGCGGACTGGGATATCCCTCCCTGAGTCTCTTCGAGACGGGCACCGCCGACAACTCGGAGCAATACAGCAATTCGCACCTCGACGCGCTCATCCGGGCCGCGCTCGCGCCCGGAACGCCCGCCCAGGCGCTGGCCCGACTGGATGCCTACGAGCAATATGCCGCCCAGCAGCTGCCGGCGCTGTTCCTGCCGGAATACATCGGCGTGGGATCACCGGCGCCCTTCCATGCGGTCAAGCCCTGGCTGCAGGGTGTGAGCCGATATCATGAGCCGGTGGCGGGCGGCAGCGAACCGTGGCGCTGGACGGTGGGACCGGCCAAGTAGGGGCGGCCAAGCGCCGTCGGATCGCGCCGGGCCGGTCTTGAGCGGCCGCCCGGCGCCGTCCGCCGCCTACCCGCCCACGGAGGCCCAGCGGTAGCCGCCGTCTTGGGTTTCGTACAAACCGGCCCCGGTGAGCAAAAAGCCCACCCGGGCGTTGACAAAGTCCAGAGAGGACACGGGCGAGCCGGAGACCTGAAGGATCTCGGGCAAACGAATCGCGGCCCATGTCCGCCCGCCGTCGTGCGTGACCCACAAGACGCATCGCAGGGTGGTCTGCCGCACCGGCAGGCTCCGGCCGTTGCCCAGCGGCTTTTGCACGGTTTTGCCGGTGCGCTCCAGCACCGAGGTGGTGAGGAAGTCCGCACCGGGCACCGCGTCCACCGGCGCGAGGCCATACACGAGGGTACCATCCGGGTTGGGCCACGCATAGACGACGTGGGTGCGTCCGCGGGCCATATCCAGACGCTCCAGGACGAGCGTCTCGGGAGTCCAGGAACGGTCCTTCTCCGTCGGCACACCGGGCCGCAGCAGCGTGAGCCACGCCTGTCCGTCCGGACCCGGGGCGACGTCCCACGCAAGGGGACCGGTGGGCGCGAAGGGACTCACGGTGAACGTCCGGCCGCCGTCGCTCGTCTCCGCCACCCGGTTCGTATACCCGATGGACCCCTGCACCAGACCCGTTCCGTCCGACCCCATCGCGAAGGCCGTGATGTCCGTCATGTCGAGGGCACCCCGCCAATGCCACGTGGCCCCGCCGTCATTCGTGGCGTACACGTCGGTCGGGCCGGGAGTGGCGGCGGCCCCGGTGG